>JAZSBB010000089.1:0-10006 GCA_045602185.1 Eubacteriales bacterium | reverse complement strand
GCTACCAACTGCGCTACATCCCGAAAAATCAATGTATTACGGCAGAAAACAAACCGGCTGCGCAAATAATTATACCAAAACAACCTATAAAAGTCAAGGATTTTTTCATAGAAATTAAATTGAAAGAGAAATTAATCGGATTTAAATGCATAATTTGTTTATTTCGATATTGACAAACAAACGCTCTGGTGTTAAAATAAATCCTAGTTCAAAACATTTTAGCGAAAATATTTTTTAATATAACGTATGTGTGTGAGATTTTTGAATGGAAACCAGAATTTTTAACAGAAGAAAACCGGCATTGATATTTTTTACCGTGTTAATGCTTTCTTACGTCTTGCTCTGTATGACGAGAAACTGTTTTTCCTCGGCTATGGTGTTTATCGTGGACGAGGGATTGCTAACCGATTTTCAAACGGGCGTTATAATAGCAGTCTTTTATGTAGTTTATGCGCTTTTGCAGGTGGTCGGCGGACTTGTTACGGATAAGCTTAATCCCGAAAGATTTGTCACGATAGGGCTTATAGGAGCCGCAATATCGAATTTCGTAATTTTCTTCAATCAGAATTATATAGTAATGCTCGTTGCCTGGTCGTTTAATGCGGCAATGCAGTTTGGTGTTTGGCCGGCAGTTTTTAAAATTGTTTCCACGATGTTTGAGCCGAAAATGAGTGACAATGCGCTCTTTGCGGCAACGCTTGGAAGCCCCGGAGGAATTGTGCTTAGCTATGCGGTAGCAGCCATAGTCGGCTCGTTCTGGCAGCTTAACTTTATAATATGCGCCGTAGGACTGGTCTTCTTTGCAATAGTTTGGGAAATTACCGCATTTTCTATGAAGCCGTATATGGAGGTCAAAAAAGTTCTTCCTGAGCCACAGATTGTCGTAAAAAGAACTGACGTCAACTTTGGAAGGCTCGCCATAAGAAGCGGTCTTATGATAGTTATGATAACTGCGTTCATACGAACGATGTTCGATTACGGCATAAAGGGCTATACGCCTACGATGATAAACACAACCTACGATGCTGTAAGTCCCATTTTGGCAACCGTAATGAATATAGCAGTTCTTATCGCCGGCATAGTCGGAACCTTTATTGCGCACGTAATATATCCGAAGCATATAAGAAACGAGTCGGTAATCGTTGCCGCATTCTTCGTTTTGGCACTGCCGCTGTCAATAGCTGCGCTCGGACTTGGAACTATAAATTACTGGGTAATGATTGTCATTCTCTCGTTTATAATAATGTTTATGGGCGGCTCAACCCTCTTTACAACCACATATATGGCAGCAAGATTTAATAAATACGGTAAGGGCGCCACCGTTGCCGGAATAATGAACTGCACGTCATCTCTCGGTATAGTTTTAGCTAACGTTGTTTTCCCGGCAATAGCAGGTGCGTGGGGCTGGAATGCTACCGTTATTATGTGGGTTATAATGATGGCGGTTGCTGTTGCTTGCACGCTCGTTCATTTACCGATTTGGACGAAATTCTTGAAAGCTAAGGAATAAATGTCTTTAAGATTCAAAAGAAACAATTGATATAAAAATTGCCTAAACAACCACCCGTGCAACCTTTTATACACGTTATGTAAATAATTATTTGCAAAATCGGGCAAACTTGTTTTGCAGCTTCGGGAGGTAAGTTTCGTGGTAAGAAGGTTTTTTCGAAAAGCTCTTTTGCTTTTCTTTCTTTTGTTTTTGATTCTCTATGTAATTTCTTTTTCATCGCCAAGAGCCGCATATTATATTGATAAGCTTTGCTGTATGCCTCTACGGTATACGCTCTCCTCGTTTTCTTCAATTTTCCCTTTTTCCGTTTTTGAGGCGTTCGTGATTTTTTCTGTTCCGCTTTTTATCATTTTTATTAAGCGTAAAGGTAAAATTATTACGATGCGCTTCTGTCTTGTCGGCTTTGCCATTCTTTTCTTCCTTTACGCAGTCACTCTTTCGATTCCCTCAAATGTAGGCAGAAGATACGAAAGCGAAGTAGAAACTGTCGGTGCGCAAGACTTGTTCCTGATAGAAAAACGCCTCTCTGAGAGGATAAACGATATTTGTTTCCAAAATTTTTCAAATAAAAACTTTCACTCGGAATATAAAACCGCCAAGAAAACCCTCTTTCCCCGACTTTATACGCTTGCGGGCATATCGGGACTTTACTATTTTCCCACCGCTGAGCAGGTAGTAAATTCGGATTTGCCGGATTACCTGATACCGATTTCGTCAGCCCACGAATATATGCATTTTCTTGGAGTAATGAGGGAGGACGAGGCAAATCTTTTCGCATACGTCTGTCTCACGGCTTCGGAAAGCGCATACGATAAATACTCGGCATATCTTTACGCTTACGAGGTTATCGGCAGAATGCTTTACGGTATGAGCCCGGAGGATTATATAAAAACGAGCTCGTTTTTATGCGAATACGCAAGGTGCGACCTTAATATTCATAAAGAGTATTCAAAAAAGCGGGAAAGCGGATTTTTTCGCAGAGCCTCGCTTTACCTTTCGGATAAGGTTATAACGTCAAGGGATAAGCGAGGGATTGATTCATATTCGTCCTCAGCTGTCCTTATCGCCGATTACATTCTGGAAAACGGAGTGTAACCAAGCAAATTCTCTCTGAATAATATGTAACGAGCGTATTTTTGGAGAGACCGATGAGTAAATTTGTAATTCACGGCAACCGTCACCTGTCTGGCAGTATTCATATTTCAGGCTCGAAAAACGGTGCGTTGCCGATAATTTTTTCCACCATAGTTACGGGCGGGGTATCACGCTTATACGGCGTTGCCGACATCGGAGACGTCAGAGTGGCGCTTGATATTCTGAACGGACTTGGCGCTAAAGTAACGAAAAGCTCCGAGTGTATAGTAATAGACACGGAGAATTTAAAATATAACCGTCCGCAAGAGGAGCTAGTATCAAAAATCCGAGCCTCGTCATATTTGCTTGGAGCAAATCTCGCAAGATTTGGTAAATGCCATATACAATCCTTTGGGGGCTGTAATTTTGATAAGCGCCCGATAGATATGCATTTGTACGCAATGACGGAAATGGGAGCTTCTGTTTTTGGGGATACGGTTACCGTCAAAAAGCTATGCGGAAGCGATATAAAATTTGATAAAATCTCTGTCGGAGCAACGGTGAACGCAATACTGCTTTCCGTTGTGGCAGAGGGAAGAACCAGAATATACGGATACGCTAAAGAACCGCACGTTATTTCTCTTATCGACTTTTTGAAAACGGCCGGTGCTGACGTAACGCTATACGATGACAGAATAGAGGTTTTCGGGAAGACCCTTTTCGGTGGTGAAGCCAAAATAATTCCGGATATGATAGAGGCGGGAACGTACGTTGCGCTCTCTTTAATGACGGATTCGTCAATCACCGTATCGGGAATTGACAGAAATCATCTCTCGTCATTTTTTGATGTTCTGGTAAAAGGCGGAGCATGTCTTTCTTTTGACGGAGATAAGGTTTGTCCGTACGGAGCCATTGACGAATTTGTCAGCGTAGTTACCGGAGCGTATCCGCAATTTCCGACCGACCTTCAGCCTCAGATGGCGCCTCTGCTTGCGAGATTTTGCGGCGGAAGAATAACCGAGCGGGTTTGGCAGGGAAGGTTCGGTTACCTTAACGAGCTTTCCGGGTTTGGCGTAAAGCACGAGCTATGCGGAGTCAGCGCAACTGTATATCCGTCAAAAATCTCTGCCGCAAGGGCAAAAGCACCCGATTTGAGAGGCGGCGCTGCGCTTTTGATGTGCGCCCTCTTTGCCGAAGGAGAAAGCGTGATAGATTCTGCCGAAATAATCAAAAGGGGATATTCGGATATAGTAACGAAGCTGCGCTCCGTAGGCGCAGATATTGAGGAGATACAATAAGAAAGATACATAAAATGAAAAGAATTATGACGGTGCAGGATATATCCTGCGTAGGAAAGTGTTCGCTTACGGTAGCGCTTCCCATAATAAGCGTAGCCGGCGTGTAAACCGGCGTTCTGCCTACGGCGGTGCTATAAACGCACACTGCTTTTCCAAAATTTACTTTTAAAGATTCGACTGACGAAATAACTCCGATAAAATTATGACGAGGAATACGTAAAGACTCTGCTCAAAAAGCTGACCTCGCTCGGCTGTCCAAAAGCAGCCTTGACCGGAATAAGCTTTGAGCCGGGTAAAATAGGCGTCTATTCTTACGACAGTGAGAAGGATAAGTATTTTTACTATGCAAACGAAAAGCTTCCGGTTTCCTAGCACGGAACCGGGGATATATACGCTTCTGCGGCACTTGGCGCTATTATGAGAGGAATATCCATTGAAAAATCTCTCAGTATCGCAGTCGATTTCACTCTTGAATGTATGAAAAAAACCGAACGTGACCCGAACCACCGCTTCTACGGTGTGAATTTCGAATCGGCGCTCGGCTTCTATATAAACGAAATCGAGAAGTTGGCCAAGGAGTAATTATCTTCTGTGTCTTTTGTGCCTTCTTTTTCCGAGAAGCGCTGCCGCTGCTGCAATAATGACGTACGCTGCGGCGTTTACGGCAGTCAGTGAGGAAATCCTTCCTCCGCTCATTATCAGACCTGCGCAGAGAATAATGGCGGTAAATAGCAAGGCGCTGATTAGAGTAGGCAAAAACGGTGAATTTTCTTTGATTTTTGACGTCAGAAAACCGCTTACCGCTCCGGACAGCATTATTACCGCAAAAGCCGTAATCCCAATAAATCCCAAAGGATTTTTCAACGCACTCAGAATCAATGAAGCGATAAACGAGAGAGCTAAAAACGATAAAATCGAAATGATTGCTCCTAATGCTATAGCGCGAAATTCGCTCGTATTTCTTTTGCGTGACTTTGAATTAAACATAAAAAGCCTCCGAATAAGTTCTACTTAAACCTATTCGAAGGCTTTTTCAATTATGACAATATTTATTAAGCGTTTGCCTCATCGGAAGAAGCGTCATCTTCCTTTTTTGCTTTCTTTTTAGCCTTTTTCTTTTCGGAAACGGGCGCAGCCTCGTCCTTTTCAGTGGGAGCGTCTGCTTCTGCGGGATTGCCTGAGTCAACCTCCATAACGGCAGCGGCAATATCGGCAGCCTTAACGTCAATGTTTCTTATAAAGGATTTGAGAAAACGAATTTTGGTTTTGTCTTTGGTCGTTTCAAGCACGAAGGTTTCACCTTTTATTGAAACTACCTTTCCGATAATTCCGCCGAGCGTTGTAACCTCATCGCCTACCTGCAAGCTATCACGCAGCTCCTGCTCCTTGCGTTCCTGCTTTTTCTGTCTTCTGGACATAAAGAAAAAGATAGGAATAAAGGCGACCAGCATAAGAATAAGCGGGAGCATTCCGCCTCCCGTGGAGCCTTCAAGAAGAAAATCGAAATTAAACATTTAAAAAATCCCTTTCTTATTTACAATCTCATACATTATACACCTAATTTTTGAAAAAATCAAGAATAAACGTAATAATTTTAATGAATTTTCAAAAAATGCTCAAATTCCGCATAAAAAGCAGTTTAAGAGCAGATTTTCCATTTATTTCTCAATATGTAAATTCCACTGTCCGCACTTGACTTTTTAAAGATAAAAATGTTATACTTAATAAAAGTTATTTTAAAGTACAAACGGAGGGCATCGTGCGAAAAGGAAAAATATTTTTATCTTCTGCGGCAGCGTTAATGCTCTGCGTTATAACGCTTCTGCTTACGGCCCTGCCGTCAAGCGCCACAGTAGAAGATTATTCGAAGCCGGGCGCTGCGGATAAAACTATATACGACTCAGCGGATATTTTGTCTTTGGCACTCGGGCTTGAGCTCTCGGAGGCGGAGGAAAAATACCTTGAGCTTTACGGAGAGTACGAAATTTCGTACGGCTCGCATATCCCAAGCTCAACCGTTTTGGTAAACTATGACGAGAAGACCGGAAAGCTCGTGTTACTTGCGGAAAAATACGCATACACTGCGCAAAACGGAGCAGAGGTCGTCTTTTTGCCCGTAACTGCGTCCCTAGAGGGAAAAAACGTTTCCTTCATTGAGTTTGACGAAGAAAGCTTTATTGCTGATTTCGGTGAAATTACCGTTTCCGAAAACGAAAAGGCGTCTGTGGTATATACTGCGCAATTTTCGGTAAGCGAGAATGTGCTAAACGGTCTTGTGAATAAGGCTTATAATGACGCTCTTTACTGGAAATCGCTTCTCGAAAGCAAGGAAAACGAATACGAGGAAAAGCTTTCGGAGTATAACGAAAGCCTTACCTTGCATAAGGAATATCTTGATGCGCTTGCGGAATACGAAACCGAGCTGGCCCTCTACAAAGCGTATAAGGTAGAAAAGCGTCTTTATGACGAAAAACTTGCCGAATTTAACGAATATCTTGACGAGCTTTCCGACTATGAAGAAAATCTTACGGAATATGAAGCATACGAGCAGGCGCTAAGTAAATATAACGAGGACTATCTTTTATATAAGAAATATCTTGAAGATAAAAAGGAATACGATTTTAACCTTGTCAAATATAATGAATACGTAGAGAAAATTGCTCTTGTAAGGCTTCAGCTTTCTTACATAGACGGAATAAAGAACACATCTACCGCCTTGAAGCGCTCCGTTTACAATGCGATAATAGGCGATACGGTGACCGAGGTAATAAACAATAAAGACGCAATATCAAATAATACGGTAGGAGTCAAACCCGAAACCGTAGATATGGCGGGGATTGCTACCGAAAATCTGCGAGCGCTCTTTTCCTCGTATTTTGCTCTTGAAGGTGAGAGCGAAAAGTATACTTATTACACTGTAAACTATGAAAAATTCAAGGAAAACTTTATAAATCTCTTGTCCTCACTCGATAAAATGTACCAGAATTCCAAGGTAAGACTTGCTCTCTCGGAGAAGGGCATAAAGGAAAAATATGAAATTCTCCTTGCCCAGCTTTATTACGTAGCAAATGCGCTGTCCGATTCTCCTATAAAAAACTATGACGGCACCGCTTATTTTAATTCCTCCTATGTCGTAAACAGGGTAACGGGAGCGACTCCCTACAAAATTCTCGGAAACGTTCCCTATATGAGCGATAAAAACAACGCAGAGCCTATTAGCGGCGGATATCCTGCGGAGGTAAAGGAGCCGATTATCGATGAGGTCAGCGAGCCTGTCAAACCCTTGCAGATAACAAAGCCTATAGCACCGGAAACGGTGGAAGACCCGGGAAAAGCGCCCGAAGCTGTTTTTGAGCCTACGCCCCCAGAATACGCCTCCGACCCCGGAGAAGCGCCTCAGCCGTACGAAGCTCCGAAGGGTATAGAGGAGCTTATACTGGCTCACGAAAACGGTACGCTTGTTTTTGGAATACGTGAAAGCGTGGTCGGAGAGCGAAAAATCAACGCATCGGTAACCGTAGAAAAGCAGATAATCGGCGCAGAAATTTTCAAGGTAGAATTTATGAGTTCCTCCGGTGAGCTTTTGTGTACCGCTTTTGCCGATAAGGGCACTTACGCCGAATACACGGGCCCCGTGCCGCAAAAAGCAGAGGATAAAAGCGCAACCTATGAATTTGTCGGTTGGGCAGATTCCGAAGGAAATCTCTGCGACATTACCAAAATACATTCCAATCTCGTCCTGTACCCCAAATTTTCGGCTAATAAGAAAAGCTACGTTGTCACCTGGAACGTTGACGGAGAGGTAACGAGTGAGCTTGTAGAGTACGGGAATCTTCCGAGCTATCCCGGAACGCCCCAAAAAGAAGACTTTGAAAGCTTCTACTACACGTTTATAGGGTGGGATACGGATATTTTGCCGGTTACCGAGGACGTAACCTATACCGCAAAATTTAAAGCCGAGTATCTGTTCAAAAGTCAAAACGGTTCGGGCTGCGCAGTGTCTGTTAAAGACGGAGATTTTACTGTTGATTGCAAAAACGTTTACGATTCTTCGTTTGACCTTTCAAAAATAATTCCCAGAGCCGCCGAGAGCGGAGCTGTATATTTAAATTCCGCAAGATTTCAGACGTACGTTTCTTATGCTGACGTAATATTAATGAATGAGCTTGGCGTGTCGAGAATGGATATAGAAACCAAGCTTGTGCAGAGCGGAAACGTATATAGCGTGGCGGTAAGACTCTATGACGGAGAGGGGAGGGAAATTGCCAGCCGCAGCCCTCGGTCTGCTTCCGGGCAAAAGGAGTTGAAGGTAACACTGACTCTGCCCTTGAATTTTGATTCGCCCCAAAACCTCAGGTTTTATTACCTGGAAAACGGAGAAAAAACCTTCGTACGAGCAAACTACAGTGACGGATATCTTAAAGCCTCCTACGTTTGCGGAAGGGAATATTTTGCCGCCGAGGAATACGGAGTTGACCTCATATCCTGCGACCCCGTGTTAATTTCTTTAGATAAAACCGAAGCCTCAAATGGCGAAGCTGTGCGAGTTACGGTGGGCGATATTCCTCCCGGAGTCATATTTGAGGGGCTATATTACTTGGATAGCTCCGGCAACCGTTACGATATTGTAAATAATGAATTTTTAATGCTTTCCGGAGGTGTTTCCGTAGGTGCGGATTTTTACTACCAGGAATACACCGTGACCTTCGTTGCGGACGGTAAAACTATTGCAACCTATACCGCATTTTACGGTGACGAAATGGAGCCTCCGCCGGCGCCCGAAAAAGCCTCTGACGACAAATTTTCCTATACGTTTGCCGGTTGGACTCCCAAGCTCTCGAAGGTAACGGGAGATGCGGTTTACGAAGCAAAATATATGAAGGTTGAGCTTCCCCCAAAGCCCGAGCCTGACGGACTTCAAATTACCGATGGGGTTATGCGTATAATAATTTTGGCGGCGTTAGCCGTGTTCTACGCAGTAGGCGTTTTCATTCCCGTTTTAACGATAGTAACTGTGAAGCTGATACTTCGATTAAGACGCCGTGCAAAGAAGAAAAAAATGTCAAATAATTTACACGGGTGATAGCCAATCCGCTAAAAAACAGCAAACGCTAGTCATATTTTATAAAAAAACGAGCCTTAATTTGTAAATATCACCAATATTACAAGTTTTTCGCTCGTTTTTTATTTGCACTATTGACTTTTAATTCATCTAATGATATAATTTTAATATATTATATTAAAGATTTAAATTGCGTTTTATTTTTGTGGAAAGGTGGTTTATTCAGATGAGCAAAACGATGAAAAAATTATTGACTGTGCTTCTCGTTCTCTCAATGCTTTTCGGTGCCTCTGCGCTTACTATAAGCGCCGTTGCTGATAGCAGCTCCCTTGATTCTTCCGATAACGGAAACAATAACGAATCAACGGAAGGGCAGGAGAGTGACGGTGAGCAGGGAGGAAAGGATTATCCATATCAGCCGGTTACCGAATGGTGTGACCTGCAATACGATGCGCAATCCGGCGAGATAACCCTCACGCTCACACCGGATAAGGAGGCTCTCCTTAACGTTACGAAGGAGCAGTTAAAGGAAATACTTGAAATATCGGCAAACGCCATAAAGGAGGTTGTTCTCGATAAGCTCCTTGCCGATTTCGGAGGCTCCGATATCATAACCGGCGGAATCGATATTAACGAGATGTGGAAAACCGCTTTTGACGCATATCTTAACGATACTTATCCCGAAATTGAAGATAAGCAGATGGCGTTTATCAAGGAGCTTCTCGGCTCTGCTGACCCCGAGGTCAGAATAAACGATTTTGCGGATTATGCGTGTATGCTTATCAAGTCTGCGCTTCTCGTTAAGCCCGACCTTAATCTTCCTTCAACGGATAATATAGAAAAGTGGGTTGAAGAGCTGCTTGAATCCTATCTCTACGACTTTATCGATGCTTATGTCGGAGACGTAGTTGAGGATTATATCGACTATCTGAAAAACTCAAGGCCGGGCAGCGACCCAACCGGTATCAATTCGAATATAGAAAGCTATACGAACAAAATCGTGAGAAACACGGTTTCAAGATATCTTAAAAATCTTGCAAACCCCGAGGGTTACATGCCCGA
>JAZSBB010000088.1:0-9067 GCA_045602185.1 Eubacteriales bacterium | reverse complement strand
TTCCGCTATTGCGCCTCTGAGAATAGACATATCGGTCTGACTGTTCTGTATTCTTTCGGCAAAAAAGCCGCTCATCTCAACCGAAAACTCAGTTTTGGAAAGGCGATGCACCCTTGCGCTGACGAATTGGCTGGACAAGTTTTTTTTGATTTCAGCAATACGTTCAAGTACCGCTCCCCAGTTTTCGTAAGGGACTTTAGCGGTCGGGACGTCCTGCGCGGAGGACTTCTCTCCCTTTATAGGCTCTGCTGTCTTTTTTTCTTCCTTAGCGTACGGAGCTTCCTTTGCAGAGCTTTTCGCTAACGGGACTCCCATTTTTATCATTGCAAGTTGTTTTTCAAGCTCCTCTACTCTAACGAGGAGTGCCTCTGCCGTGGGAACGAGTTTAGCATCACACATACGGGTTAAGGCTATTTCTGCAATACTGCGCTTTGCGTTTTGCGCCCTTTGCATATCCGCAAGCGCATTCTCAAGCAGAGTTGCGTGATAAGAAAGCCTTGCCATCGTAAAGCTTTGCGATATCTCCTTTACCCGTTCGTACTCCACCTCGGTAAGATCAAGGTAGGCTTTTGCTCTATCGGTGCTTTTGACCACCATTATATCTCTGTACGAATCTATAAGCTCCTGCCAAAAAACAGAAACGTCACCGCTTCCCATTACGATATCGTTAATTATTTTATACACCGCCGCAAAATCGGAGCTGCCTACGGCAGATATAAGGCTGTACGCACTCTCTCTGTCCCCTGTTCCGAGCGCCGATGCAACAAAAGGCGCATCGATATGAACCTTTGAGCCCGCGCAGAGTTCAAGAAGGCTGACGGCATCTCTCATACCGCCCCTTGAGGCCCTTGCGATTAATCTTGCGCCGTCCTCGCCGAGATCTATTCCCTCTGCCTCGGATATTTTCTTCAGTCTTGAAACGATGGTGTCAGCGCTTATACGGCGAAAATCAAACCGCTGGCATCTGGAAACTATAGTAGTCGGAAGCTTATGAAATTCGGTGGTAGCAAGAATGAAAACAACGTATTTCGGCGGTTCCTCCAAGGTCTTTAGCAATGCGTTGAACGCTGCTGCCGACATCATATGAACCTCGTCAATGATATAGACTCGGTATTTAAGGAGAGCCGGAGTAAAGCTTATTTCGTCCTTTAAATTACGGACGTTGTCAACGCCGTTATTGCTTGCGGCGTCCATTTCAATAACATCAGTAGCTATTCCCGCATCAATGGAACGGCAGGACTCGCAAGAATTACAAGGGTTTCCGTTCACGCAATTTTCGCAGTTTACTGCCTTTGCAAGTATCTTTGCGCAGCTGGTTTTTCCCGTACCACGAGAACCGCAAAACAAATAAGCGTGAGAAACCTTATCATTTGCGACCTCATACTTGAGAACGTCCGTTATGCGCTCCTGACCGCAAACATCGTCAAAATCAAACGGGCGCCATTTTCGGTATAAAGCTTTATAATGCGCCATCGAAAAGAGCCTCCTTACAAAATAAAAATGCGCAGCGGTATACTCATTTTTCCGCATACGCACTGTTCTTGCGTTTCATTTCGATACCTCAGATAGAACCATACACCTCTCCTTCGAAATACTCTTACACACGTTAACCGCCACTTCTGCTCCAAACAGGCGCCCCTGCGGCACACCCGATAAACCGCTTAATGCTGCTTGGTTCCCCACCTGACATGGTTCACAGCCTCGGATTGCGCAAGACCCATTCTTCAACACAGCCGTAAACGGCGCAGACTGCACAAGAGCAGCCCTTGGGAGAGGAATTGACCCCTGCTGTAGCGGATTTCAGGTACAAGGCACCGCTACTTCCCCGGCTGGTATGGCTCCATCTGATGCATCGAAATAATTTAAGCTTATATATTATAGCAAATAATTTCAGGAAAAGCAATAGCTTTCTTTAAAATTTATTATTTATTAAAAAACAAAAAGTGACATTTAGGTAACCAGCCCGCCGCTTACGTTCATAACCTCCCCGGTTATAAACGCCGCTTGGTCGGACGCCAAAAACAGCGCAGCTGCAGCCACCTCGTCAGCGCTGCCCATTCTCATAAGCGGCGTTTCTTCCGTAATAGCAGCCTTATCCAAAGCGGAAAGAGATGCGTTCATATCGGTATCTATTAATCCGGGCGCTATCGCATTTACGGTTATTCCCGATGGGCCAACCTCCTTGGCTAACGACTTCGTAAACCCTATAAGCGCCGCCTTGGTTGACGAATAGCAAACCTCGCAAGAGGAACCGACTATTCCCCACATAGACGACACGTTTATAATCCTGCCGGATTTGTTTTTTATCATAGAGCCAAGAACCCTTTTCGAATAGAGAAAAGCGGCGTCAACATTAACGGAAAACATACTGCGCCACTCGGAAAGCGTTACATCGGTAATCAAAGAAAAACCGCAAACTGCCGCATTATTTATAAGGATTTCTACGTTTCCCAGTGTTTTTTCAACAATTTCAACGGCACTAAGTATATCCGCTTCAGAGGCTGAGTCGGCATACACCGCAAGGGCGCCCGTTTCACCGGAAAGCGCCATAGCTTCCTTTTTTGATTGCTTATAGGTGAAGGCTACTCTATATCCGTTTTTGCTAAAAAGGCGAACCATTTCGGCGCCAATTCCTCTCGAGCCACCGGTTATCAAGGCTGTTTTCATTTTATAATTTCCTTTGGATTTTCTTATATGCACATTATAAACAGATTTTTTATTCTTGTCAAGAAAAAATTGTTTTTCGAAAAGAATATTGATATCTTCCTTAAAAAATACTATAATTGATTTATGCGAGGTAACGTTATGATTTTAGTTATTGACAAAGCGAAAAAAAGCGCCGCCGCTATAGCGGATATGTTCTTTTATATGGGCGTTTTGGCAAAGGCGGTAACGCCTAAGGAAGCTTTTTCCGAAATAGGACAGTTATACAGAGCCGCTCTGATAATTTCACCGAATCACCTGCCTGACGCAAAAGATTTTATACGTCAGCTCAAGGCTTACAATTCCAGCATTCCGATATTTGCCGTTGAAAATTTCCCGAGCAGCGAGGACGGTCTCTTTGCAAAAATCTTTAACAAAGAGGATTACGCCTCAACTATAATGGCGGGTATCCTTGACTATACTGCGAAAAACTCCCTGCCTCAGCCGGGAGATTACAGATTAGCGGGAATGGATTTATCCTGCGACATACCAACGCCCACTTATTTTTGGGAGCCCTTCCCTCTCACGAGAACAGAGGCTATGATTGTCAGATATCTTGTGCGTACTTATCCTAATCCGACCTCCCCTGAGGATATTTTGAAATACGCCTACCGTGGTTCAAGAGTCCCTGAAATCGCAAACGTAAGAACGCATATTTCGATTATCAACAAGAAATTCAGAAATATAGCCGGCAGAAACCTCGTGGAAATGTCCTTTGGCAAGGGATACAGAGTTTGTACCCCGGAGCTTATGGACGCAACTGTGTAATTAATTAATAATATAGGTAAAAAACGACAAGCCTTCAAGCATATAATTTAAAAAATGCAAGGAGGCTTTTATTTTTATGCTCGATTTGACTCACGTTCTTCTGAAATTCGTTTCTTTGATACTCGGTCTTTCACCGGGTCAGAATTTTCCGCCACCTCTTTCCGCCAAGGAGGAGCAAGAGCTTTTTAGAAAAATGCGTGAGGGAGACGATGGCGCAAGAACGAAAATCATAGAACACAATTTGCGCCTGGTTTCGCATATAATAAGAAAATATTATTCGTCCTACGGAGCATCAGACGAATTGCTTTCAATCGGCAGTCTTGGACTTATAAAGGCGGTGGATTCCTTTAAAAGCGAGCTGGGAACGAGATTTGCAACCTACGGGGCGAAATGCGTTCAAAATGAAATACTTATGTATTTCAGGGCGGGAAAAAAATCAGGCTGCGAGGTTTCGATTAACGAAACGATAGACATTGACAAGGACGGTAATCCTCTTACATACCTCGATATTATAAGCATTGAAGATACTATGACAGAAACCATTGAGCTTAAGGGACATATAGAGAAGGTACGCAGCCTGGTTTGCGAGGTGCTTTCCGGCAGAGAAAAGGAAATAATAATTTTGAGATACGGGCTTATGGGATATATGCCAAAAACTCAAAGAGAGGTCGCAAATTATCTCGGAATATCCCGTTCGTACGTTTCGAGAATAGAAAAAAAGGCGCTCGAAAAATTAAAAAAAGCTTTCGGCACAGCACCGTCACTTGACTTTTGATGGAAAAATTTTACACGCATAAAGACGCTTTTGGGGCAAAAGATAAAAACGGAGAAATCCACAAATAAAACCGAGGTTTAAGAACTATGATGGTAGTAAACAAAATTGCGCTCATTATCGCTATAATAGGCGCACTTAACTGGGGGCTTATCGGTTTATTCACTTTTGATGCCGTTGCCTGGATATCGGGCGGAGCAACGACCGTACTCGCAAGAATAATTTATATTCTTGTTGCAGTTGCGGGAATTTGGTGCATATCAATGCTTTTCCACCCCAACGATGAGATAGCGGAAAACAACGCATAACGCTATAGCAAAATTGCCCTTATGGGCAAGTTTAACTAAAAAAAGAGGGGACATTTTCGCAGACTCTTATCGGAGTATGCGTTAATGTCCTTTTCATTTATGGATTTATGGAACAAAAAACGCCTTTTTCATAAAATGTTACTGAGGAATTTAAAAGTTCCTTATTTTACCTGTTTAAAAACGGTAAGGTTTTGCCAAAATATTGTTGCAGAATAAAAAGAAGGAAGTTTTCTGGGAGAAACAAGAATGAACATAAAAAGAGGAGATATTTATTATGCGGACTTGAGCCCTGTAGTTGGGAGCGAGCAAGGCGGTGTCAGGCCGGTTTTGATAGTTCAAAACGATATCGGCAACCGATATTCTCCAACGGTTATTGCAGCGGCAATAACCTCTAAAATGGGAAAAGCCAAGCTGCCGACTCATATAGATATTCCGGGCACTGACGCAGGACTTTCAAAGGATAGCGTTATACTGCTTGAGCAAGTCCGCACTATAGATAAGCAAAGGTTAAAGGAGAAAATGGGACACCTTGACGAATCAACTATGACTCACGTAAACAACGCTATTCAAGTAAGCTTTGGTCTTGATTCAAATGAATAAGGTAATATTTCTGCATTTTGCGTCATAGACTTTAACATAAAAACAAGGAAGGTGCAGAAAAAATGAATCAATACAAACCCGAAGGAGCCCTTATATCCACTTTTGAAAACCAAGAATATACATCAACCGAAAAGGGGCTTGAACGTGCCCTTGAAAAGCAGATAATTCTCGAAGCACCCGTAATTCTTTGCGACCAGGATTTCAATCTTCACGTCGCTCTCAGCGGAAAAATTGAAGGAATAATCCCAAGATGCGAGGCTCAGTACGGAGCTAAGGACGAGGTGAAGGACATAGCTATTCTTACCAGGGTGGGAAAAGCAGTTTGTTTTAAGGTTACCGGCTTTACGAAAAACGCTTACGGTGAAAAAATCGCCCTACTATCAAGGCGCCTTGCGCAAAAGGAATGCTATGAAAATTATATTTTATCGCTTCTGCCCGGCGACATCATTCCTACGAAGATAACGCACCTTGAAAATTTTGGCGCTTTCGTTGATATCGGCTGCGGTATTATTTCCCTGCTTTCCATAGATTCGATTTCTGTATCCAGAATATCACACCCCTCAGCAAGGCTCAGCGTTGGCGATATGATTTACACCGTTGTAAAAACGATTGACGACAAGGGCCGGGTTTACGTTTCCGAAAGAGAGCTGCTCGGAAGCTGGGAAGAAAACGCAAGTCTTTTCACCGAGGGGCAAACGGTCAGGGGTATTATAAGAAGCGTTGAAAGCTACGGCGTTTTCGTGGAGTTAAAGCCCAATCTTGCCGGACTTGCAGAATTTAAAGACGACGTTTTTGTCGGGCAAACCGCCGCAGTTTACATAAAAAGCATTATCCCGGAAAAAATGAAGATAAAGCTTATAATCATAGATTCCCACGATGCTCCCGTGTATAACGAGCCGCTCGAATATTTTATAGATACCGAAAAGGTAACGCATATCGACTCATGGACTTATTCTCCAAGCTCTTGCAAAAGGGTTATAGAAACGATTTTTTGAATTTGACCGCAAAAGCATAAAAATGAATATTAGAGCTTTCCGCTTTACCTTCTCCCATATAGGAGATAGCGTTAGGCGGAAGGCTTTTTTTACGTAAATTCTCAAAGTAAATGCAACAGTAGCAAAGCCCTTGCATTTACTATGAGAAATCGGTTGCATTTAATATGAGAAAAGGCGAAAAAAATGCTAAATAACACTCTTTTTCGCCCTTTTGATGATGTTTTTTGCACAACTAAAAAGCCTGAAAAGATAATTTCTCAGACTAAGTGCAACTGTGGTTGCATTTACTTTGATAAGAAAAATGACGTACAATTTTAGCCCGCCCCCCTTGACAACCCCTCAAAATATGCTTTGGGAAAGTCACCGAAGGCGAGGAACTCAGAAATATAAATATTATTTTCATTTCTCCTTCGTCACTCTATTATAGCATATTTTGAGGATTTGTCAAGGGCAAGTCGCCGTTGGCGATGGCTCATACCGTACCATGATCCTCCGTCTTAGAATCTTGAAATATAAATTTCTCACACTAAATGCAACTATAAAATCCTTCTTAGACTAAATGCAACAACTAAATTGCACTGTTGCATTTACTTTGAGAATTTACTAAGGCTTTTTTTACAGATTTTTCTATGATTTTCGATTGACTTTTACATAATTCTGTGATATCATAATTTCATATATAATATGGGAGGCGACGTTTTTTATAATGATTAGCTTCGAAAACGATTGGGATGCTCTCTTATCTGAAGAATTTAAGAAGGACTATTATCTTAAACTGAGAGAATTTTTAAAATCAGAGTACAAAACTCAGCGCATTTATCCTCCTATGAACGATATATACAACGCTCTGAGATATACCTCCTGCAATGGAACACGTGTCGTTATACTCGGTCAGGACCCCTATCACGGATTCGGACAAGCTCATGGACTTTGCTTTTCCGTAAAGCGAGGCGTTGCTTTTCCTCCCTCTCTAAAAAATATCTTTAAAGAGCTTTATACGGAATATTCAATCGGTATGCCCGAATGCGGAGAGCTTATCGGCTGGGCAAAGCAAGGCGTCTTACTTTTGAACACCACCTTAACCGTCCGTGAGGGGCTGCCGCAAAGCCACAAGGGCAAGGGCTGGGAAACACTTACAGACAGAATTATATCGCTAATAGACGAGAAAAGCTCACCCGTGGTTTTTATGCTTTGGGGCGCTAACGCAAGAGCAAAAAAGGAGCTTATTAAAAATAAAAATCACCTCGTTCTCGAATGCGCTCACCCAAGTCCGCTTTCGGCTCATAACGGTTTTTTCGGCTGCAATCATTTTGTTTTGGCAAATGAATTCCTCAGAAAAAACGGACTTTCGGAAATTGAATGGGCAAAAATAAACGCCGACTAACTTTTTTTCGTGTTTTTTACATTTTTTGTTAAATATCTATTGCAAAATTATGTCGGATTATGTATAATAACCTTATAGTCAATTTGTAAAGTAATTTGTAAAGGTCCAAAAACCCTTGCCGATTTAATAAAATGGAGTTTCTATGAAAATACTTGAAGATAGAATCATAAGTGACGGAACCGCACTTCCCGGAGACGTTTTGAAGGTCGATAGCTTTCTTAATCACCAGATAGACGTTGCCCTTCTTAAAAAATGCGGTGAAGAATGGTACAAGCTATATAAGGACACCGAAATTACGAAAATAATAACTATTGAGGCCTCGGGCATCGGACTTGCTTGTATTGTCGCTGATTTCTTTAACGTTCCGGTAGTTTTTGCCAAAAAAACGAAAAGCTTAAATCTCAGCTCCGAATGCTATACCGCGGAGGTTTATTCATATACGAAAGCCGCTACCAAAACGGTTATGATTTCAAAAAAGTACATATCTCCCGATGACAAGGTGCTTATTATTGACGACTTTCTCGCAAACGGAAGCGCACTGAGAGGTCTTATTTCGATAATAGAGCAAGCCGGAGCTTCGGTTGCGGGAATCGGAATTGCCGTTGAAAAGGAATACCAGGGCGGCGGTAACGAGCTTCGCAAAAAGGGATACAGAATTGAATCCTTGGCAAAAATAGCTTCGATGAGTGAAAACGGCAAAATTGAATTTTGCTGACTTTAGCTTTTTGTTGCTCGCTTTCTGTTTTTGAAGACGCAGGTAGCGTTACGTCTTCGTTTTGTTTCGGTTACAAGGGGGAAACCCTGTAATAAATATTTTTAATTCCGGAGGAAACTCGAAATGAAGAAAATCCTTTCCCTTATGCTCGTCGTAGTTATGCTCCTCGGATGCTGCGTTGCTTTCGCTTCTTGCGGCGGCAAGGATCCCAGTGAAGTAAAGGCTGCGCTGATTGCTTTGCACGGCACAAGCTCGACCTACGACAAAAACTTTATTGAAGCCTTCGAGACCGCTTGCAGAAACAAGGGCCTGAAGGAAGACAACTTCACCGTCATTACTGACATTGAGGAGGATGTTGCGTGCTATAATGAAGCTACCGACTTTGCTGATAGCGGCTATGACGTAATCTTCGCTGACTCGTTCGGTCACGAGGAATGGATGCTCAAGGCTGCTAAGGAATTCCCCGACACTCAGTTCTGCCACGCAACCGGTACTACCGCTCACACCGAAAACGTTTCAAACTTCCAGAATGCTTTTGCTTCTATCTACGAGGGCCGTTACCTCGCAGGTGTTGCTGCAGGTCTGAAGCTCGTTGAGCTCTACGGTGACGAAAACGGAAACGTGTCCAACAAGAACGCTAAGGTTGGCTACGTTGGCGCTCATCCCTACGCTGAGGTTATATCCGGCTATACCGCTTGGTTCCTTGGTGTTCGCTCTGTTGTTCCCAACGCAACTATGGAGGTTCGTTACACTAAATCCTGGTACGACGAGACCGGTGAAAAGGCTACTGCATACGCTCTTATCGAGTCAGGCTGCAAGCTT
>JAZSBB010000087.1:0-20547 GCA_045602185.1 Eubacteriales bacterium | reverse complement strand
CTTCAGGACCTTTGCGTTTCACGAACCTCTTTCAAATGGGGAATACCGGTTGAATTTGACGAAAAGCACGTAATATACGTATGGCTTGACGCTCTTACGAACTATATTACGCCGCTAGGCTATAATCCCGATCAAAGCTATGAGGAGCAGAGCGAAAAATTCAAGAAATCGTGGCCCTGTGACGTCCATATCATAGGAAAAGACATACTCAGATTCCATACGATATACTGGCCGATATTCCTTATGGCGCTTGATTTGCCGCTTCCCAAAAAGGTTTTCGGTCACCCGTGGTTCAATTTCGGAAACGACAAAATGAGCAAATCAAAGGGCAACGTTGTGTTCGCTGACGAACTTGCCGAAATTTTCGGAGTTGACGGAGTCCGTTATTACGCTCTTTCCGAAATGCCGTATAATTCTGACGGCTCTATCACCTACGAGAGCGTTATAAATTCCTATAACACCGACCTTGCAAACAATCTCGGAAATCTCGTAAGCCGTACCCACGCTATGACGAAAAAATACTTTGACGGAATAGTTCCCGAGCCTGAGAAAGCAGAGCCGCTCGATGATGAATTGAAGGCGGCGGTCAGAAGTGCCGTAAAGAATAGCGTTGAGCTAATGGGCGCTTACAGAGTAGCGGATTCTCTTTCCGAGATATTCGCAATGCTCAGAAGGGCTAACAAGTATATAGACGAAACTATGCCGTGGGCTCTCGCAAAGACCGAGGAAGGTAAGCCTAGGCTGAAAACCGTAATATATAATCTTCTCGAGGTAATTCGTATAGCGGCAGTGCTGCTCGTTCCTTATATTCCGTCAACTGCCGAGCGAATATTTAATCAGCTTGCAACAGATAAAACCGACCTTTCTGTCGCATATACCTTCGGCGCTCTTGAGTCCGGCAAGGCTCTCGGAGAGGCAGAAACCCTCTTTTTAAGAATAGACGAGAAGAAATTCTTTCTTGAAATGGAAGAAAAAAGAGTAGCCGCAGAGGCTGCCGCAAAGAAGGAAGAGCCGATTGCCGAGCCTTCGCACGAAAGCGAGGTCGGAATAGAGGCCTTTTCTTCGCTCGAAATAAGAGTTGGAGAGATATACGAGTGCGAGCCGGTTCCAAAGGCAAAGAAGCTTCTGAAGCTTCAAATCGACCTGGGCTACGAGAAGCGCCAGGTGGTATCCGGAATAGCAAAGTTCTATAAGCCGGAGGAGCTTATAGGCAAAAAGGTATGCGTAATAGTAAATCTCAAACCTGCAAAGCTTTGCGGAGTGGATAGCTACGGAATGATTCTTGCTTCGGGAGAGGAAGATGTCAAGGTAGTATTCATAGACAAATCCGTAAAGAACGGAGAGCGTGTACGCTGATGCGGTATTTCGATACTCATTCTCATTATTACGATGAACGGTTTGAAGCCGAAACGAAAGAGAGCGCCGATAGTCTTATCGGCGCTTTGCTTGAATCCTCCGTGTCGGCAATAATAAACGTAGGCACCTCCCAAGAAACCTCCCGCCTCGCAATAGAACAAGCCAAAAGGCACGAAAATATGTACACTGCGATAGGAATACACCCGAGCGACTGTCAGTATCTTTCTGTTGATATGGACGGGGCGCTCAGGGATATAGAGTCGCTTATTCTCGATAAGGAAAACAAATGCGTGGCGCTTGGCGAAATAGGTCTTGACTATCACTATCCGGATACGGACGCAGAATTGCAGAAAAAATATTTTTACGGGCAGATGGCACTTGCGGAAAAGCTGTCACTTCCCGTAGTGATACACGATAGGGACGCCCACGGTGACGTAATGGAAATAATACGCAAATTTCCCAAGGTTGTCGGGGTTATGCATAGCTATTCGGGCAGTGTAGAAATGGCAGAGGAGCTTATAAGGCTTGGATATATGATATCCTTTTCGGGAACACTCACCTTCAAAAACGCAAGAAAAACCCCCGAGGTAGCGGCGGCAATACCGAAAAGCAGAGCGCTCATAGAAACGGACGCCCCTTATCTTGCTCCGCACCCCCACAGAGGAGAGCTTAACCATTCGGGCTATCTTTCTTATACGAACAAGACTCTTGCAAGCGTATGGGGTATCTCGGAGGAGGAGTGCGCAAGAATAACCGATGAAAACGCAAGGAGATTTTTCAATATAAAATGAAAAAGTCAATGTGCATAACCTACGAGGTAGGAAGCGGACTTTACGTAAACGTAACCAACCGCTGCACTAACAGATGCAGCTTTTGCATCAGGAATAACGGTGACGGAGCTTACGGCTCCGACAGTCTTTGGCTCTCTCACGAGCCGAGCGCAGCGGAAATTATCGAGAGTATAGACTCTCGGGATATGAGTAAGTATTCAGAGCTGGTTTTTTGCGGCTACGGCGAGCCCTCCGAAAGACTTTCTGAGGTTAGAGAGGTTGCCCTCTACGTAAAGAAAAAATATCCCCGTATCCCAATAAGAATTAATACAAACGGCCATTCGGACTTGATTTTAGGCAGAGATTCGACTCCGATGTATGACGGAGCGTTTGACGTTGTTTCAATAAGCCTTAATACCTCAAATTCCGAAAAATACGTTGATATGTGCCACCCCGTGTATAAAGAAAAAGCGTTTGAGGCAATTCTTGTGTTCGCAAAAAATGTAAAGAAATATGTGCAAAAAGTTCTTTTTACAGTGGTTTACGAAACACTTTCGGAAAAAGAGCTTAGCGAATGCCAAAAAATCGCCGAAGACCTCGGCATCACCTTGAAGGTTCGTACTTATATATCGAAATAATCCTTTCCGCATAGGAACTGAGAGTGTATCAGCATAATATGCTCTATAGGGCATCTCATAACGTCAACAGAAATTCCCAGATAGCCAAGCTCACCCGCAAGGTCGAGCTTGGCTTTTATATTTTTAAGCGAGGGATAAACTATATCTCTAGTTGTGTGCTCGCCTCCGCCGAATTCGTTTACTTTTATTTTGCAAAGCATACGCTCCCCGTCATATTCGATTTTTTTGTGCAAATTAAACGCCGTGCGCTCAGCCTCGGCTTTTGTGATTGGCTTTCCGTTTTTATATGCAAAGGGAGAAAAATCCATAAAAGTTTTTGAGGAGTCTTGGTTTTCGGCATAGCTTTTGTAAATCCTTTCCTCTCCTTCGGAAAACGAGGGGATATTCTCAAGGGAGCATTTGTCGTAAATCAAGGATACAGCATCGGCAATATCGGTGTTTATGGGAGCGCATTTTTCGTCAGCCTCGATAAAGAGTGATTTTTCTCTTTCGATTGCTTTTCTTTTTAAGTCGAAAAGGAAATCTGCAAAGCTGCCATTCCTTGCGGCAGAGGCGGCGGAAAGCATTATTCCGTCAAATCCCCCAGCGTTTGCTTCCTTGACCATAGCGTCAGCGAGGTCGGCGTTATATATATTTGAGTCGTACTCTTCTCTTGAAAAAATCCGCATAAGTATGCGCTTTCCCTTGCTTTTTGCCTGCGCTGTAAGCTCTCCCGGATTAAATACCTTTTCGAGCGTCTTTCCCTTCATTCTGTGAGTGGAAAAGGTTGCGTAGGATAAATAGGGCAGAAAAGCGGCAAGTCTTTCCTTATCGGTTCCATTATATACGTAACCGTTAACGAGAGAAATTGCGTGAGGCGGCGGTGAATATTTTATAGCCAGAATTTCTTCGGGATATATTTTTTCTCCGCCTCTCAGAGCCGGGTTATTTTTTATAGCGGTTTCCTTTGAAATTCCGAACCTTTGGCAAATTTCCGAAAGCGTGTCTTTTCCTCTTACGGTGTAGGTTCTTGTGGGAACGAGAATAAGAAGCTCTTGTCCTACGGAGAGTCTGTCGGGGGAATGAAGCTCGTTGTTTTCGATTATTTTTGTCGGACTGACACCGTAATCTCTTGCTATCTGATAAACGGTTTCCGACTCTTTAACGGTATGTATCGGCATATAGTGTCTTCCTTTTTTCGTTTTTGTATTTATTTTATGCAGCGTGCGAATGAATTGTTAGCGAGAGTGGCAAAATATGAAAAAAGAAGGAGAGAAAATATGGTAAGAATAGAAAAGATAACAGCAAGGGAAATTCTTGATTCAAGAGCAAATCCAACGGTGGAGGCTGAGGTTTTGCTGTCGGACGGAAGCGTGGGGACGGCATCGGTGCCCTCAGGAGCCTCTACCGGCACGTATGAGGCGGCGGAACTACGAGATACCGAAAATTCAAGATATCATAAGCGTGGGGTGCTTTCAGCGGTAAAAAACGTAAATGAAAAAATATCCCGTCAGCTTTCGGGTATGTCGGCGTACGATATAGAGGGCGCCGACTATGCTATGATATCACTGGACGGTATGCATAATAAGTCGAATCTCGGAGCGAATGCAATTCTTTCGGTTTCCTTAGCTTTGGCAAAAGCGGGTGCAGCATCGCTCGGAATACCTCTCTATCGATATCTGGGAGGCAGCCTTGAACGCTCTATGCCGACTCCTATGATGAATATTCTCAACGGCGGTGCGCACGCAGCAAACAATATAGATATTCAGGAATTTATGATACTGCCCACAAGGGCAGAGAGCTTCTCCGAGGCGGTTCGCATATCTGCTGAGATATATCACACACTGAGGGGAATATTATCTTCCCGTTCGCTTTCTGTCGGGGTGGGAGACGAGGGTGGATTTGCTCCGAATTTATCCGGAAACGAGGAAGCGATAGAGGTCATAATCGAAGCAATATGTGAGGCGGGATATATACCGGGGGCTGACGTTGCACTGGGACTTGACGTTGCGGCTTCCGAATGGAGATGCGCACAGGGCTACAGAATGCCGAAGCGAGATATATCAATGACCTCTGACGAGCTTTGCTCGTATATCGTGGGCCTTGTCGAAAAATACCCGATAATATCGGTAGAGGATGGAGTCGGAGAGGACGATATCTACGGCTGGAAGCGCTTAACGGAGAGTCTTGCCAAAAAGAAAACGCTTCTTGTCGGTGACGATTTCTTCGTAACGGACAGCCGCAGAATAAAAGACGCCGCTGAAGAGGGAATAGCAAACGCAGTGCTTATAAAGCCCAATCAAATAGGAACGCTCAGCGAAACCTTCAAGGCGGTGAGCGTTGCAAAAAGCTACGGCTATAAATTCATAATGTCTCACCGAAGCGGAGAAACTGAGGACACTGCAATAGCGGATATTGCGGTAGCAACGGGAGCGCCGTTTGTAAAAATGGGAGCGCCTGCAAGGAGTGAGCGATGCGCAAAATATAACCGTCTTATGAAAATTGAAGAAGAAATACGCTTCAAAGGAGCATTATAAAAACGGGATAAGCTAAGTAAAAAACGTCTTTCTTAAATTAACTTTTGTCAGCCCCTTGAAAAAGCCGTCCTTTTATGTTAGAATAAATAAAAAGATTTTTTCCGGGAGGCTGACAATGAAAATAAAAAGTGGATTTGTGCTTGAGCAGGTGGGCGGCGAATATCTGGCAGTCGCAGTAGGCGAGAGAGCGAAGGAATTTTCCGGACTAGTAAGGCTTAATTCTACCGGCGCATATTTCTGGAAATTGATGGCGGATAAGGATATAAGCAAGGAAGAGCTTGTAAATGTGGTAATGAAGGATTTTTCCGGCGTTTCTTTAGCGCAGGTGTCGGCAGACGTTGATAATTTCGTAAAAAATCTTAGCGAAGGCGGTATAATGGAGTAATGTCGGAAGCTTATGCGGGGCCTATAGAGGAGCAGCTTTCAGAGCGAGGAAGCTACGCTTCGGTAACTAAGGGCGTAAGTATGCAGCCGCTTTTTAAAACCTGTCGGGATATGATAATAGTCGAGCCCGTTTGCGGCGAGGCTAAAAAATACGATGTAGTTCTTTACAGAGGGCAGTGCGGAGAATATATCCTGCACCGTATCGTAGGGGTAAAGGAATCCTTCTATATTATAAGAGGCGATAATACATATAAAAAAGAGATAGTTTCTAAGGATAGAGTTATCGGAGTTTTGGTTTCCTTCAACCGAAAGGGCAAGAGCAAAACGGTGGGTGACCTTTCTTATAATATATATTCTCGTGTTTGGAATTTTATTTATCCGATAAGGCTTTCCTACGTAAAGCTCAGAGCCCTTGCCGCAAGGGCGTACAGAAAAATCTTCAAGAAGAAAAGATAAGAATATGATAAAAAAGGACGGAGAATTTCGACATTCTCCGTCCTTTTTCGTTATAGGTCTTAATTAAATTTATATCCCGAAGGATTGAAGGATTAAGGCTAATCCAATTTTCCCGCATCGGGGTAGCGTATCGGCTTAAAGCCGTCAATTTCGCCCTTGCACATAGCTGTGAAAATGCGGTGTTTTATTCCCTTGTTTTCTTTTTCAAGGGCGGAGAGAAACCTTTTCATTTTTTCTCTTTCTGTTGCGTGGTCCTCGGGGCAAAGGCTCTTAACTACGGTAAGCTCCTGCCTTCTTGCAAAATATTGAACGTCCTTTTCCTGAGCGTAAATCATAGGCCGAATGAGCTTTATTTTTCTGTTTGAAAGATACGTAACGGGAGAAAAGCAGCCGAGCCTTCCCTCAAAGAAAAGATTCATCATAAAGGTCTCCACGGCATCGTCATAATGATGACCGAGAGCAACCTTGTTGCAGCCCGCTTCGGTAACTGCTTGATGGAGTGTGCCTCGGCGCATTTTGGAGCAAAGAGAGCAGGGGTTACTTTCCTTGCGCACGTCAAAAATGATTTTTGCTATGTCGGTATGCACAACCACGTATTCGATTTCAAGGCGGTCGCAAAATTCCTTTATAGGCGAAAAATCGGAGCCCTCAAAACCCATATCCACCGTTATGGCGACAAGCTCGTAGGATTTAGGATAAAAGCGCTTCATAGCGGCGAGAGTCGCAAGAAGACAAAGGGAATCCTTGCCCCCCGAAATACCAACGGCAATTCGGTCGCCTTCTTCAATCATAGAATAATCGTCAACGGCTCTGCGAACAAAGCTGAGCATTCTTTTCATTTCATTCATTGTCAAAAAAATCGCTTTCGAATAGGATAATAGCAGTAAAACCTGAAGGAGAATCTTTATGATAAAAATATATCTTGACCAAGGCCACAATCCAAGGGATTATAATACCGGCGCCGAGGGCAACGGTTTTTTTGAGCAGGATATAACCTACGAGATAGGAATACTGCTCTATGATTTGCTTATGGCAAACGGCAATTTTGACGTCCGTCTTTCACGCCCAACGCCCGATACGGTGCTTGGAACCAACAACTCAACAAGTCTTTCCGAAAGAGTGAGAGAAGCAAACACGTGGGGGGCTGACGTGTTCATTTCGCTGCATACGAATGCGGCGGTAAATCAAAACGCCTCGGGCTCTGAGGCGTTGATATACAGAAACAGCTCGAGAGTATCGTATGAGCTTGCGGAGGATATTCTTGAAAATCTCAATCTCGTAACGGGGCTTCGCAATAGGGGTATCATTGGGCGCCCCGGTCTTTATGTATTGAGATTTACCAATATGCCCGCAGTTCTTGTCGAAATGGGATTTATAACCAATAGCTATGACGCTGAGCTTATGGCTTACTCACCCGGACTTTTTGCAGAGGGGATATACAGAGGAATAATAGAATATTACGACTTAGACTAATCTTATTTCGTCAAGCAAAAGATAGTCCTCGTAGGAATGCTCCGCTCTGGTGTCAAAGGTATGTACGGCGCCGCAGTCGGAGCAGAAAACCTGAACGCCCTCGGGGCAGAATCTCAGCTCGTATTCTCCCTTATGGCAGGGGCAGTCGATTTTTCTTTCCGCCTCCAGCTCCTTTACGAGAAATCTCAGCGCATCGTAAACCGTAGGGTCGGGCAGTGCATCGTTTTCATCAAGGTCAATGGGCTGAATATCCTTTATATCATCTGCCTCAAGGTCCGAAAGGAGTCTTGAAAGCTCGTTTGCAGTGCGCTCAACCTCCTTATCTACCTTGTCCTTTTCACCGATAAATGCAATGTCCATATTCGAATAAGGACAGTTCAGAAGAAAGATTTCTCGTTCAAAGAAAAGGTTCTGAGAAACGGTAAAGGAGTGGCTGCTCCTGCAAAAAACGCAGGGAACGGATATGCGCAGCTTCTTGTCGTTCGTTACGTTTATATCGAGAAAGGATTCTCCGCAGGAGCATTTAAGACGAACCATTCCTGCGCTCAGCGCAAATTTTCCGATAAATCCGTAAACCGCCGAGCCGCAAGAGGGGCAGCGGTATGCGATATGAGTTTGAATAGAATTAACAACCATACTTTAATCTTCCATAATAGCCTTTGAAATTTCTTCTGCCTTTTTTTCGCCGCAGAATAGCCGTACAAGCTCTTTTGAAAATTTCAGCGCAACGCCCATACCTTTTGCGGTGGTAATATTACCGTCCGTAACTACGGAGCTCTCGGATATATTAGCTCCCAAAAGCTCCTTTTCAAATCCGGGATAGCATACGGCGTCCTTGCCTTTAAGAAGGCCTCTCCTTCCGAGGACCAGCGGAGCTGCGCAAATAGCGGCTAGTCTGCCCCCGTTTTTGAGAGCGGCAGCTATAAAGCGGTCGGTTTCGGGCGAAGCGTCAAGGTTAAGGGAGCCGGGCATACCGCCGGGCAGTATAACTGCGCTTATCCGTGATAGGTCGGCTTCGGTTGCAAGAATATCGCAGATAACGGGTATGCCGTGTGCGCCAACCGCTATTTTTGAGCCGACAGCCACGGTTTTTACGTCAAGTCCGGCTCTTTTTAAAACGTCAAAAGGGGTTAGGGCTTCAATTTCCTCAAAGCCGTCTGCAAGAAGTATAGCAATCATAAAAAATCTCCGAAAAAATCAAATTATCAGTCGTCAAGGCTTCTGCGTGAGAGCATCTCACGCCATTCGTCCCGAGAAACGAGAACGTCTCTCGGCTTTTGTCCGTTAGGCTCGCTGACTATGCCAAGCTCTTCCATAATATCAATGAATTTAGCCGCCTTTCCGTAGCCTATACTGAGCTTTCTCTGTATAAGCGAGGTTGATATCTTTCCTTGCTTAACCGCAAGGTCAACGGCTTCTAGGAACTGCTTGTCGTTAAGGTATCCTGCGCCGTCATCATTGCCGGAATCGGTGTCGAAATCGTCATCGAAGGAGTTGTCCTTGCCCTTGGAGCATTTCTGAGCGGCTCTCGTCATATCCTCCAGTGCTTGCTCGTCGTAAACGTTGCCCTTAACGTTGGACTTGAGGAATTTCATAATTTTTTCAACCTCTCCGTCCGAAACGAATGCGCCCTGAACTCGTACCGGCTTGGGCTTTCCTACGGGAGCGTAGAGCATATCGCCCTTATCAAGCAGCTTTTCTGCGCCGGCCTGGTCAAGAATAGTCTTTGAATCGTTAAAGGAGGTAACCTTGCAGGATATTCTGGAGGGTACGTTTGCCTTGATAACACCGGTAATAACGTCAACCGAGGGGCGCTGAGTACCGATAATCATATGAATACCGGCAGCACGGGCCTTTTGCGTTATGTTGGTTATGAGACCTTCTACCGGCTTTCTTACCTGTTGCATCAGGTCGTTAAGCTCGTCTATGACTATGATGATTTTGGGAAGCGGCTCTCCGAGTGAGGGGTCAGCCTTAACCAGGTCGTTATAGGAGTCGAGCTTTCTGACCTCGTGCTTTGACATAAGCTCGTAGCGCCTGTTCATTTCGTCAATAGCCCACATAAGAGCTCCCGCTGCCTGCTTTACGTCAGTAACTACGGGAACGAGCAGGTGAGGAATGCCGTTATACATAGTAAATTCAACGGTTTTCGGGTCAACCATTATCAGCTTTACCTCATCGGGACGGGCCTTGTAAAGTATGCTGATAAGAATAGAGTTTATGCAAACTGATTTACCCATACCGGTAGCGCCGGCAACCAGCACGTGAGGCATTTTCGAAATATCTCCGAAAACGGGGTTTCCGGTAACGTCCTTACCGACACAGGCAAACGTCTTTGAGGATTCGTTTTTGAATTCCTCGCTTTCGAGAAGGTCGCGAAGCATAACCGTTGTCGGATTTTTGTTGGGTATCTCAACGCCTATAGCCGACTTTCCGGGAATAGGAGCTTCCATACGGATACCCTCTGCGGCAAGGTTAAGGGCTATATCGTCAAACAGGCTTATAACGCTGTTAACACGAACGCCTCTTGCGGGAACGATTTCGTATCTTGTAATACGTGGTCCTCTGTCAACGCTTCTTACCGAGGCTCTGACGTTGAACTGCGCCAACGCATCTATAAGCTTTTCACCGTTTTCTTGTATTTCAACCTCTATTGACGGGTCATCGGAATCCTTACCCTTTGCCAGAAGGTCAATGGGAGGGAACTTGAAATTAGAATAATCGGGCTTGTCCGAGGGCTTCTTTTCCTCTTGCATAGAAGTCTTCCTCTGTTGCGATATCGGAGAAGGGGTATATTCAAAAGGAATATCGTCCTCGTCAAAATCCTCACCGTTTTCCGACTTGTCTGCATCCTCGCATTCGCCGTATTCCTCGTCCGTATCGTCTGTATCGTCAGCCATTTTAAATACCGTAGGCGCAGAAAAATCGTCAGTGCTGTCAGGAGTGGGCGTAGATTGCAGCGGCTTAAATTCGCTCTCCGAGGCGTTATCGTTGAATATCGAATACATGCTGCGGTATTTCAAAACGTCAGGATTTTGATTTTCGGGAGCAATCTCCTTTTCTTCGAAATTGTCCTCGTCCTCGTTTTCGGAGTCACCGTCATCAAAATTGAAAACGTCAGCGTCCGAATCGTAATCAGCTCCCGTCTTACCGTCCTCGCTCATTTTTTCTTCGGAGAAAACGCAAAGTGTTTCGTCATTTTCTTCGTCCTCGTCAGCGATACTTTCGGTAACCTGAGCTCTCGTTATTTTCAGCGTATCCGATTCGTCTGCCGATTCGGTGCGGTGTATCTCGGACTTGCTTTCAGCGGCTGAAAAAATCTTAAATCCATTGTCAGCAGGAGTTTTGTATTTTCCGTTTTCTTCTGAGAGGGAAGGCGTCTCGGCATAAGGCTCGTTTGCGCTTTGAGTTATATCCTCGGCATAGGATACGCTCTCGTCAGCCCCGCATGTGAACTGAGCCTTTGAAGAGTTTTTGTTAAATTCCTCGCCGGTGCGGCTATCCTCTGTGTAAAAGCTATGCTTTTCTCTGTCGCTTTCGTAGTAAGAGGGGTTGGTATCCGCCTTTTTTTCTTCCTCGTGAAGCCGTGTGAGCGCTTCACGGCGCATTTCAAATCCGGCTCTCCTTCTCGCCGCCTCTATTTCCTCTTCGGTGAAGGTTCTCGCGGTGCTTTCCGGCTCCTTGAATTCCGTAACTCCGCCGTCAGCTCTTTCAAATCCGGAGCGTGAGGAGGGCTTGTTTGCGAGTCTCTCGTTTTCAGCAAGGCTATATGGGTCAAAGCCGTTTGCAAAAAAGCTGTCTGCGCTGTCGCTTACAAAGCTGTTTTTCGGAATATCGACATTCGTACTCTCAAAGCCCGAGGGGTAATTGTCCACGACTATATCCCCGTCCTCGTTTATTCCGTAAACGGAGTTGTCTTTTTTTGTTAACGGCTCGGTAGCGGTTTCAAAAGTCTCGTACTGTCGATTTGCGGTCTCAGTCTGTGAGCGAGGGTGAACCTTTTCCTGAAGCGTGGGATTTTTCTCTATATCCTCGTCACGCCTTGATTCGTTAATGCCAAGCTCTCTTATCTTCAATTCCTTCAGTCCGTTGTCAACGGCAAAGAATTCGTCATTGTAAAGCTCCTCCTCCTTTGCCATAAGAGCCTCAGCTCTTTTTGCGTCCTTCTTTTCACGGAGTCTTTTTTCGGCAGCTCTTTCTTTTTCCAGGCGCCTTTCCGCCTTTTCCTTTTTGGAGTCCTTAAGCTTCTTTTCTGCCTTTGCAAGAGAGTTTACCAGCTTATAAATCAAATTTGAAGCGCCTCTCCTGAGAACGCTCTTTTCACCTGCGAAGAAATAAGTGACATATATAGCGAAAACCGTCAAAGCGAGAAGTATAAGTCCGAGGTAGTCAATCATACTGATTATCGCAAAAGCAACGGTTCCACCGACAAATCCGCCGCCGTTTGAGCTTTTGCCGTTTTCATAAAGCTCCCTTGCGGAGTAAACCAAATCCTCACCGTAATTTGCTACGGCGTGAGTCATAGCTGAAACGGTGATTATCACGACAAAGGAAAAAATAACTCTTGAAATAAGTCTGCGCTTCTTTTGTATATCGGAAGGGTAGAAGAAAGCGTGCAAAACCAAAACGGCGGGTATAAAGTATCCGCCTACCGAAAATGAACCGAGCAGAAAATCGGATATGGCAAGTCCGACCTTCCCGGTATTATGCGTAACAAAGCAAAGTGCGATAAATACCGATATTGCGACCAGTATTATCGGAACGGCACGGTGAAAGCCCTTTAACGAGGCGTATGCGCTCTCTTTCTTTTTCGTTTTCTTCGTCATTTCTACCCCCAAGTAAAATCTTGTAAATATCGTCATTATATATGATACCAAATATTTTCGTAAATTACAAGTATCGAAAGAAAAGTTGAAAAAAATATTTTTTATCTCCGAAAAGCCGTAAAAAACACGGCGAAAATGCCCAAAAAGCGCAAAAAAGAAAGGTTTTGACTTGACAAATGCCGTAAGTTCTGTTAAAATATTATAATGTATAATTATATTATTTACGAGGTAACGAACAGATATGCTTTTGTATAATTCACTTACGAGAACGAGGGAGGAGTTTGTTCCCAGAGAAAAAGGCAAGGTAACGATGTACACCTGCGGGCCTACTGTGTACCATTTTGCTCATATAGGAAATCTGCGCACCTACACTATGGAGGACGTCCTTGAAAAATACCTGACCTATCTCGGCTACGAGGTAAAAAGGGTAATGAACATAACTGACGTAGGCCACCTCAGCAGTGACGGAGATACGGGTGAGGACAAAATGCTGAAAGGCGCAAAAAGGGAAAAGAAAACGGTTATGGAAATTGCGAAATTCTATGCCGATGCCTTTTTTGAGGATTGCAAAAAGCTGAACATCGCCATTCCCGCCTGCGTTGAGCCGGCAACCAACTGCATTCCCGAATTTATCAAAATGATAGAAACGCTTCTTGAAAAGGGATACGCCTACGAGGCGGGCGGCAATATCTATTTTGACACCTCAAAGCTCGAAAAATATTACCTTTTCAACGACTTTAAGGAGGACGACCTCGCCGTAGGCGTAAGAGAGAGCGTTGAGGAGGACGGAAACAAAAGAAACAAAGCCGATTTTGTTCTTTGGTTTACCAAATCGAAATTTGAGGACCAGGAGCTGAAATGGGATTCCCCCTGGGGTGTAGGCTACCCCGGCTGGCATATTGAATGCTCCTGCATAGCCAACAAGCACCTCGGAGAATATCTCGATATTCACTGCGGAGGAATAGATAACGCCTTTCCGCATCACACTAACGAGGTTGCGCAGAGCGAGTCTGCCTTTGGTCACGGGTGGTGCCGCCACTGGTTCCACGTTCACCATTTGAATACCGGCAGCGGAAAGATGTCCAAATCAAAGGGTGAGTTTCTCACCGTAGCGCTTCTTTTGGAAAAAGGCTTTGACCCGCTGGTTTACAGATTTTTCTGTATGCAGTCGCATTATAGAAAGAACCTTGTTTTCACTTGGGAAAACCTTGAAAACGCAAGGATTGCCTACGATAAGCTCGTTGCGAAGGTTGCGGCACTCCGTCCCGAGAAAAATGCTCCCGATGAGGCGGCGTTTGCCGAGGGAAGAAGCAAATTTGTCAGCGCTATGGATAACGACCTCAATACCGCAGGTGCAGTAACTGCGCTCTATGACGTCTTTAAAATGAAAACTGACGATGCTACAAAATATGCGCTCGTGAAGGACTTTGAAAGAGTGCTTGACCTCGGTCTTATCGAAGCGGCTGGGAAGCTTTCGGAGAGAGAGAGTCAGAGCGGGGCTCAGGCAGACGTGGATTCAGAGCTTCTTTCGTATATAAATTCGAAGATTGAAGAAAGAAAAACGGCGAAGGCTATGAAGAATTACGCTCTTGCGGATGCTATAAGAGCCGAGCTTCTTGAAAAGGGAATCACTCTTATTGATACGAAGGAAGGAACTAAATTTACCGTTTCTTAAACTGCATTTTCACAATAAAATTTCGGAAAGGAGATAGAGCTATGTTTGATTTTGACGGCGCAAGAGTTGTGTATATGCGTGAAGATTATGAAGAAGCGGCAAGGCTTTTTCACGAGGGCGCCCGTAACGGCGATGCCCTTGCGTCATTTTGCTACGGCTACTGTCTTCTTTACGGAATAGGTGTTCCGTGCGATTATTCGGAGGCGAAAAGCTATTTCGCTTACGCAAGAGAGCTTGAAGGCGGAGAGGCAGCGTACAATCTTGCCGTTATGTATATGCACGGCAAGGGCGTTCTCCGAAATTACAAAAAATCGTTTGAATATATGCTTCTGTCGGCGCACAAGGGCTGCATTGAAGCGCAGCTTTATCTCGGTATGGCTTATACGACAGGCTATTGGCTTGAGCCGGATATCGTTTCAATCTCTCTTATTCCGTACCATACCCCCGACTACCGTATGGGAACCGAATATATGCTCACGGGAGAGGTTTTGGACGCAGAAATTGATGAGGAAATGAGATTTTCTGTCGTCAGTGCTGACGGAAAACAGGCGTTTGAGTGGTTCAGAGCGGCGTCTCGCCACGACTCAACCTACGTTGGAGAGCTTGTCGCAAAGGGTCAGTTTCTTTACGCAAAGTGCTTCCTTGACGGAATGGGTACCGATTTTGACCGCAAAAAAGGAACGAGGCTAATGCTTCTTGCGGGGAAAAACGGCTCGGAGGACGCTCTCGGCTACCTTTCGGAAAACGCCGCTTCAACTATGGCGTTTCTTGAAGACGAAAAGGGAAGGAGCAAACGGGAGTGAAAATCGGGTATTGCAAAATTTTTAGAGTGCTGCTCCTCGTCCTTATTTTCTCAACGGTGCTTCACGCCTTTATTCAGTCTGCTCTTCCAAAAGAAGCCTCTGCGGCCGAAAGCGATAAGGTGGGCGAGATAATAGGCGAGATAATTCCACCCGATACACCGCCGGGAGAATACATTCAGCAAAACATTCGTAAAATGGCTCATTTTACCGAATTTATGGTTTTGGGGCTGTTTTCTTCTCTCTATTCGCTGTTCTATATGAAGAAAAAGAACGCTCTTTCGTTTACGCTTCCATTCGGTGCGGCTATAGCTCTTTTTGACGAAACTATCCAGATTTTTTCTAAAAGAGGGCCTTCCGTAAATGACGTCTGGATAGATATTTTTGGTTATTTTTCTTCGTTTTTTGCCGTTTTTGCGGTTTATTTTGTGATTTTCCTTATAAGACACCGGCTTTCCCGGCAAAAAGATAAAAGATAATTTAGGCATTTGATTTTTTGGTGGTACTATGGTAAAAATAATTTCAACGGAAAAAAGGTCGTACGCTATGCGTGAGGGGATTGTCGGAGGAGATATCCTCGTCAGCATAAACGGCAATGAAATAAACGATGTTTTGGACTATAGATTTTATCTTGCCGAAAGATGCGTAAGGCTTGACCTTCTGCGTGACGGCAATCCCTTTTCCGTTACGATAAAAAAGGACGAGTACGATGATATAGGGTTGCAGTTTGAAACTCCGCTTATGGATAAAAAGCACACCTGCAAAAACGGGTGTATATTCTGCTTTATAGACCAGAATCCCGAGGGACTGCGTGAATCTCTCTACTTTAAAGATGACGATTCCAGGCTCTCCTTTCTTCACGGAAATTATATAACCCTGACCAATATGACTGACGCTGACGTTGACAGAATAGTAAAAATGCGCTTTTCCCCTATAAACGTTTCCGTGCATACCACCAATCCCGAGCTTCGTGTCAAAATGATGAAAAACAAACGTGCGGGAGAAGTGCTGTCTTACCTTAAAAGGTTCAAGGACGCCGGGCTTGATATGTGCGCCCAGATAGTTCTTTGCAAGGGCATAAACGATAAGGACGAGCTTCTTCGTTCTATGTCCGACCTTGCGGAATATTTTCCTTATATGAACAGCGTTGCGGTCGTACCCGCCGGGCTTACGAAATACAGAGACAAGCTTTATCCCTTGGCGGATTTTTCCGCAAAGGAGGCGGCAGACGTGATAGATATGATAGACAGTTTCGGCAATCGCTTTAAAGCGGAAAACGGAACGAGGCTCGTCTATGCCGCCGATGAATTTTACCTGAAAGCAAAAAGAGAAATACCGAGTGCCGATTATTACGAGGAATATCCTCAGCTTGAAAACGGAGTCGGTATGCTGCGCTCGTTTTTTGACGAAATCAATATCGGAATTGAGGACTTTTGCGAAATCGGGCAGTATATTTCAAAAAAACGCAGAGTAAGCGTTGTCACGGGTGTTGCGGCATACCCAACGATACTTGCAGCCGCAGAAAAAATAATGAGTCTTACCGATAAGATATCGGTAAATGTGTATGAAATAAAGAACAATTTTTTCGGAGAGAGCATAACCGTATCGGGATTGCTTACGGGAAAGGATATATGTGAGCAGCTTGTCGGAAAGCCGCTGGGCGAAAGTCTTCTTATTCCAAGAAATGCGCTGCGGTCCGGAGAGGAAATTTTCTTATGTGGAATGAGCGTTTCCGAGCTTTCCGAAAGGCTTGGCGTCAGTATCCGTATATGCGAAAATGACGGCTTTGATTTTGTCGATGCCGTTTTCGGAAAGTGATTTGGAGGTGATTTAAGTGTCAAAGCCTGTAGTTGCCATAGTCGGCAGACCTAACGTGGGTAAAAGCACTCTTTTTAACAAAATAATAGGTGAAAGACGCTCTATAGTAGAGGACGTTCCGGGTGTCACCAGAGACAGAATTTATGCCGAAGCGGAATGGGGCGAGCATAAATTCATACTGATTGATACCGGCGGAATAGAGCCAAAAAGCGAGGATACTATCCTAAAGCAAATGCGTACTCAGGCAGAGGTGGCTATATCTACCGCTGACGTCATAGTTTTTATGTGCGATATCAGAGCAGGGCTTCTTTCTGACGACCGTGATATCGCTATTATGCTTAAACGCTCCGGAAAGCCGATAGTTCTTGTCGTAAATAAAATGGACAGAGTGGGCGAGCCGCCTATGGAATTTTACGAATTTTACGAGTTAGGCTTTGAGCGTGACCCGATAGTGCTTTCAGCTCTTCACGGAACGGGCTCGGGCGACCTGCTTGACGCAATAATTGAGGAATGCGATTTTTCGGGTGAGGAGGCTGAAGACGAGGGCGTTATCAACGTTGCCGTAATAGGAAAGCCGAATGCGGGAAAATCCTCAGTTATCAACCGTATGTGCGGGGAAGAAAGAATGATAGTTTCCGACATAGCGGGTACAACCAGAGATGCGGTTGATACCAGAGTCGAAAACGAGTACGGAATTTTCAACTTTATAGACACGGCGGGCATTCGCCGTCACTCTAAGGTTGAAGACAGAATTGAGAAATTCAGCGTTCTCAGAGCCAATATGGCTGTCGAGAGGGCAGACGTATGTATTTTGATGATAGACGGAAATGACGGCATAAGTGAGCAGGACGAAAAAATAGCAGGACTTTCTCACGAAGCTGGCAAGGCTTGTATAATAGCGGTCAATAAGTGGGATATTGTCGATAAAGATAATAGCACTATCAACCGTTATACCAAGGAAATCAGAACTGCGCTAGCGTATATGCCGTATGCGCCGATAGTTTATCTTTCGGCAAAAACGGGGCAGAGGGTGGCGAATCTTTATCCCCTTATAAAGAGCGTTTACGCCGAAGCGTCACGCCGTATAACCACGGGAATGCTCAACGACCTTCTTAACGATGCGATGACCAGAGTTCAGCCACCGTCAGACAAAGGAAAAAGACTCAAAATTTATTATATGACGCAAATATCCCAGAATCCGCCCACCTTCGTTATATTTTGCAACAGCGAGGAGCTGTTTCATTTTTCCTACAGAAGATATATCGAAAACTGCCTGAGGGATACGTTTGGCTTTGAGGGAACGCCCATAAAGCTTATAATCAGGCAAAAGGGTGACGATTCTACGGGGGTATAGCTCTGCGAAAGGAAGATGATTTTCAGTGTTTATAGACAATATTGAGATATACGTAAAGGCGGGAAACGGCGGAAACGGCGCAGTTTCCTTCCACAGAGAAAAATACGTTTCTGCCGGAGGGCCGGACGGAGGTGACGGCGGAAGGGGCGGTAACGTCATTTTAAAGGTAGATACCGGTGCAAACACGCTCCTTGCATTTCGCTATAAAAGAAAATTCGTTGCTGAAAACGGAGCTAACGGTATGGCGGGAAAAATGCACGGCAAGAACGGAAAGGACGAAATTATACTTGTCCCCCCGGGAACACTCGTGCGTGAAAAGGAGAGCGGAAGAATAATACACGATATGGCGTCCTTGGACGAATTCGTGTTATGCAAGGGCGGCAGAGGCGGCTGGGGAAACCGTCATTTTGCAACACCCACAAGGCAGATTCCCCGCTTTGCAAAAAGCGGAACCACCGGAGAAGAGAGAACTGTAACTCTGGAGCTGAAAATGCTTGCAGAGGTTGGACTTATAGGCTTTCCCAACGTAGGAAAATCCTCTATACTTTCACGCATATCAGCGGCAAAGCCGAAGATAGCGAACTACCACTTTACAACTCTTTCCCCAAATCTCGGAGTGGTTAGCGTAAGGGAAGGCCGGGGCTTTCTTGCAGCGGATATACCCGGACTCATAGAAGGCGCTTCATCGGGAGCAGGACTGGGACACGCATTTCTCCGTCACGTTGACCGATGCCGCCTGCTTTTGCACGTTGTCGATATAGCGGGAACGGACGGCAGAGAGCCGTCCTCGGATATAGATACCATAGACAGAGAGCTTAGAAGCTATTCGGAGGAGCTTTCCGGGCGTCCTCAGATAATAGTGGCAAATAAAATCGACAGCGCCGATATGGAGTCGGATTCCGTCAAAGCGTTCATAAAGAGGGCAGAGGAGCTTAACAGGGAGGTAATATACGTCTCTGCGGTTACCGGCGAAGGTCTTGATTTGCTCGTTCGAAGAACTGCGGAAATGCTTTCCGAGCTTCCCCCCATAACCGTCTATGAGGCAGAGATAGCACCCGAGGAGGATGCCGGTGCGGCAAGCGCAGGCGCAAGGGAAACCTTCGTGCGCAAGGAAAACGGAGTATATTACGTGGAGGGAGAATGGCTCTATAACTTTATGGGCCAGATAAATTTCTCGGATTACGAGTCGCTTAACTTTTTCCAAAGAGTCCTTTCGAAAAACGGCGTAATCGACCTTCTTCGCCGTGAGGGAATAGAGGAGGGCGACACCGTATCAATCTACGATTTTGAATTTGATTTCGTATACTGATTTTAGCTAACGCTTAAAAGTCCAGGCCAAATGCCTGATTAATAGCGCCGCCGATAACGAAGGCGGCGCTATTCGTTATGTCGTCAATTTCTCTCGGAGAAATGAAAAGCCGTTGGTTTTCATAAGCGCTTTTGTCAATGCATCGGCAGTCCATAACCGTAGGAACGCCTATACTTATAACCGGCGCCCCCATAGTCGCTCTGGTTATGGGAGAGCCAAGATTTCCTATTCCGCCAGGGAAAAGGCCGGTGTTGGATATCTGAAAGGTTGCTCCCAGCCTTTCAATGCTGCTCGTCATTATTGAATCAACGGCAAAAACAACATCAGGCATAATTTTCTCGCATACCGCCCTTGCACAAACAGAGCTTTCCATTCCGCAAAGTGCGGGAACTGAGGGACAGAAAACAGCAATTTCGGAGCATTCAAGCTGGTCGAAAATACTTTCGTCATATTCGCTTATATGAAGCGTTGGCTTGACACGGGTGGCGCTTTTCGGGCCTACGGAGTCGGGCGTTAGCTTAGGATTTCCGAATCCGCAAACAAGAATTCTTGCAGGTATTATCCCGTTTTCGTCAAGTATCTCACAAAGCTTTCTTGCAAGCTCCTCCTGCGTGTCGAGAAGGGCATCGTCATCGAGAAGGTCGAGCCTTTTCGTTGTGAGCGTATCGTAATTTCCCATAGGCCTCAGTATGCAGCGCTCCCCCTCCTCGCTCGTTATTTTGACTCTCTGCCAGCTTCCGACTCTGCAATTTTCCTTTGAGTATTCGATTCCGTCACAGTCGGTATCTGCCTTTCGTCTTTCTTCGGCAAGGTCGGTCAGAAAATTTCTTTCCGCCCTTTCGCATTCTCGGTAGTAGTTGTACATTTGCTTCTTCCTTTCATCGTTTTATAGATTATTTGACGGCGAAGGGAAGAATATTCGCATTAAATAATTTTACCTTTTGCACAAAAACAAAAGCGCGAGATTGTGCAGTGTGCCGAAAAAATTACAACATTAAATAAAATGTTGAAAAAATATAAACTTTGTGTTAGAATATACTGGTATTGATATACAAGCAACTTTCGGAGGACAATTATGAAGAAAATTTTATGCTTGGCGCTTGCACTTGCTATGCTGCTCGGCGCTCTTACGGCTCTTACCTCTTGCGGTGTTCCTGATGATCCCGGAGCAA
>JAZSBB010000086.1:0-10902 GCA_045602185.1 Eubacteriales bacterium | reverse complement strand
AGCTGAGCCATAGTCGAAAGCGACTGGCACATAGCCTTAGCAATAATCTTTCTGATGTTCGGAATCTTTTCGTCAACGTAATCAGCTACCGGTGCTGCCGTTTCTGCGGATACAGCTTCGGCGGGCTTTGCGTTAAGATCGGAAAGAACGACCTTGCCACTGATTCCGGAGCCTTCCGTTGCGGAATTATAAGCGTCTTTAGCTGCGGGAGAAACGGTAAGACCGAGATCTACGAGCTTCTGAACGTCTCTTTCAATAATTCTGCCGTTGGGGCCTGTCGGAACTGCTTTAAGGAGATCTGCGTGCGTTTTTTCTGCAAGCAGTCTTGCTCTGGGCGAGATAGAACGCTCCGTATTATCAGAATAAGCGGTTGCCGCAACCGTGGGAGTAGCTTCTTCTACCTTTTCCGCTTTGACCTCTGCGGTGTTTTCTGCCGGAGCCTGTTCGCCTTCGTTTTCTTTCGGTATGAACTCGGAAATGTCTTCCCCGTCATTACCTATAACGAGCACGTTTTCAAGACAAGGAACGTCATCGCCCTCTTCTCTGAAAATTGCAAGGATTTTTCCGGATTCAGGAGCGGCTTCATCGAAGGAGGATTTGTCCGTTTCGTAAGAGAAAAGAACCTCTCCCTTTTCAACTCTGTCACCCACTTTTTTGTTGAAAGCGGTAATTACGCAGCTTTCAACGCTTTGCCCCTGACGAGGCATTATAACAAGGGTTGCCATTATTTATTTTCCCTCCGTTTTAGGATTAGCTTTTATTAATTGAAGCAAGGTTGAGTTGCCAAACGCACGGACCCAGTCCCTTTCAAAACCTGCAATTGACGTATCAGTAGTGGTATGAGCTATAAGCATTTTCATAATAGTCGAACCTATCGTTGCTGCGTGTGAGCCCACAACCGCTACGTCCAAAACCTCTTTTGCCGTTTTGAAGCTGGCGGAAATAATTTGTGTTTTAGTCTTGGAAACGTTAAATATCTTAACGATATCCGCAACCGTTCCTATACCGTCAGCGCAAAGATTTTCCGAGCGCGAAATATAAGGCGCAACGTATGAAGCTCCGGCGTTTGACGCCAGCATAGCTTGCGCAGCTGAAAGAACTGCGGTTACGGTAACGCCGATACCCATATCGGAAAGAGTCTTCGTCACTTTAAGTCCTACGTCAGTAACAGGAATCTTTACAAACGTATTTTTGCCGAGAAAGCTTACTATCGCCGAAGCTTCTTCTATCATTTTCTCAAATTTCGTTTCCGTTAACTGAACGTGTAATTCCTTTTCGTAACCGATAATTTGACGAATGCTATAGAGAAGCTCTAAGACGTCCCCTCCCTCTTTTGCAAGAAGAGTGGGGTTTGTGGTAACGCCTTCTATGGGATAGTATGTATTGAAATAACTGATTTTTTCAAGGTTTGCAGTGTCAAGTAATATTCTCATAAATTCAGATTATCTTACCCAGTTGAGAGTGTAGTGAACGTCATCGGCCTTTTCTTCATCGGTGTATCTTCTGAGAGTGTTAACTACCTCGCCGTTGTTATAGGTTCTGTCGTTGATAGGATCTGAGGTACCCATTACGGTAACGTTAAGCTGTCTGTGACGTGCGCGAACGTGGTCCCAGTCGATAAAGTAAACGTGAGCAAACTCACCGCCGTCAAGAACTCCGTCCTTAATCGTCATAGTTTCGCTTCTGCCAAAGAAACAGGAACGAAGATGTCCGTCAGTATTCATAGAGGTGAAATCACCGGGCTCGTTAACGAATCTGCCGAATTTTGCGTGGATAGGACCCGGATGGCGGTTCTGAGGCTCCTCTGCGAAATCGGGAATCATTTTTCTCATAATGTCAAGAAGGTCGTGCTGAAGATACTCAAGATCGAAGCTATCGATATCGTGTGAGCACTCCTGAACCATTACTGAACAGGTGGTGTGGTGAGATGCGATACATACAGTACCGTTTTTGATGCCGGACTCCTCAACTATTTTAAGAATGTCGCTGGTAACATCGTGGAAAGTAGGTATCCAACCTCTAGACTGAAGTTCAATTTCCTTTTGAAAAACCTTAAATTCCATTTTTTTCTCCTTTATATAAAAATTATTTTTTGGTATCAGTGTTATTGAGTCTTTTGCCAACTGCTCCGCCCGGATGAATAAGAGCGAAGGTTTCGTTTTTGTAGCCGGTATATTCAACCAAAGCGGTTTGCAGAGCATCGAAGATTGCGGACGTAACCGCAAAGCTGGTAGTTCCCTGGCAATTATACTTATCGCATTCACGGGTGATTGTCATTTTCAGCTTGATATCCGCAAGCTTTGCAAGAGGAGAATCAAATTTCTCTGTTACGCAAATAACCTTTGCGCCCTTCACTCTCGCAACCTCGGCGATAGGAATAAGCTCGTCTGTTTTTCCACCTCGTGAAACTATAAGAAGAACATCATTTTCGTGAAGATATCCAAGACCGCCGTGTACGGCTTCTGCGGGAGAAAGAAATCTTGCCGGTAAATCTATGCAACACATCAAATGCGCAAAATGCCTGCAAGCAATTCCCGAATGACCGCAGCCTGCTGCGGCGATTCGTGGAGCTTTTGCAAGAGCCTCTACTGCACGGGAGAATTCTTCCCTGTCTATCGCTTTTCCGGTTTCAAATATAGATTCGCTTTCTATTTTGAAGGTATCAAATGCTGCGCTTAAAATTTCTTCTTTCATTTTCTGTTAACCTCGTTTCAAGTTTTTCTGAGAGTATAGAGCATTTCCTCGGCGGCGGCCTCGGGATACTTAGCTTTCATAACGCCGCTTGTGCAGCCGGTTGCCTGCGCTCCTGCGCGGATAACGTTGGCAACGTCATCGGGACCGGAGATTTCGGCGCCTTGAAGAACCATTATTTCCGGATTAATTTTGCGTACGACCTCTATGGTGTCACGTATGTAGCCCATATCGCTGACAACACCGGTTCCTATTAAATCGGTCGGCTCTGCAACTATAAGGTTGGGCGCAAGAAGGGCAATCCGCCTTATTTCTTCTACGGTAGCTGCGCAAACTATAGTTGCTAATCCTACCTCGTCAGCTCTTTCGATAGCAAGGTTAATTGCTGAGGCTACGTCAGACGAAACGTCCGAAAAATCACCTATTCCGGTAGCTGCAACCAAAGCTGTTCCAAGACAGGCGGTTTCGCTTTGATTTCGAATTGTGTTTGATTGAGTTTGTATTTAACAAATCAATTGTAACACATTTTTTTACTTTTGTCAATAGTAATATTATATAATAATACGGTTATATAATATTACGATTTTAGATTTGCGCAAAAAACGTAAATTCATAAGAGCGCTCTTGGTAAAAGCAAGTAATGACGGTTTTTTTCGTAAGTTTTTGCGTTTTGTTTAAATTACACTTGCCTTTTCAAATGAAATATGATATAATTAAAAAAAATTCAGAGGTGGTATATGATATCTACAGAGGCAAGGCGAGAAGAAATAATCAATATAATCCGTGAGCTTGGCAGAGTTAAGGTTTCGGACCTTAGTGAAAAATACGGAATATCAGAGGTATCGATAAGAAAAGACCTTGAGCTTCTTGAGGCGGAAGGGCATCTTTCAAGAGTACACGGCGGCGCTGTGGCTTTAAATAAGCTCTACGTTAATATGGATTTGAACGAGAGATACCGCACTAATGCCCTGGCAAAAAGGAAGCTTGCGGACTATGCTGCGAAATTCATTGAGGATAACGATACTATAATGATGAATGCCGGCACTACGTTAACCTACGTCTTGAGGGCAATTAGAAATAAGAAGAACATAACTATAGTCACAAATTCGGTTCAAAATGCAACCGAGGCGGCTTTGTATTCTGACTTTAACGTTATTTTGCTTGGTGGCGAGCTTGATTCAAAGTATCAATTCACGTACGGTGAGGACGCAATAAATCAGCTCGAAAATTATCACGCAAACAAATGTATTCTTTCCGTTGACGGAATTTCTGCTTCAGCGGGACTGACGCTTTATTATTCAAACGAAGCCTCACTTGCTAAAAAAATGATTGAATCCTCAGGTACTGTTATCGTAACCGCTGATTCAACTAAAATAGGAAAAAACGTTTTCGCCAAGATAACCGATGCCTCAAAAATCGATATTCTCGTGACGAATCACACGGAAAACAAGGCAGAGCTTGAAAGGCTTAAGAAGCTGGCGATAAAGATACACGAAGCATAAAAATATACAAAACGAGACTTATTTTGCAAAAGCAAAAAAATGTTTTATAATGTACGTAGAGTACAATAAAAAGACGAAGAATCTGAAAATTCTTCGTCTTTTTTGCTTTTGTATTTTATTTCAGTTCTGTTCACGGTGAGCAAAACCAAACCAACAAACGTAATCTCTGCCTCGTATTTTCTCATTGATTTTTACATATTTAGAAATTATATTGCATTTTGTTTTCTATTCTGCTATACTTATTGTAAATATAAAGGAGACGTACTATGAAAGTTATACTTATCAACGGAAGTCCTAACGAAAACGGCTGCACGAGAAGAGCACTTGCCGAAATAGAAGAAACCTTTTCCGAATGCAAAATAGAAACCGAAATATTCAATATCGGAACCGATGCAATATCGGGTTGCCTCGGCTGCCGAGCTTGCAGAGAGCTTGGAAAATGCGTAATTGACGACAAGGTTAATGAATTTATAGAAAAGGCTAAAACTGCCGATGGCTTTATTTTCGGCTCTCCCGTATATTATGCCGGCGCAAACGGCTCTCTTACGGCATTTATGGATAGAGTTTTTTATTCGGACAGGTGCGCAAAAACCAACGTATTTGCATTTAAGCCGGCTGCAGCAGTTGCTTCGGCACGAAGAGCCGGAACAACTCCTACCCTCGACCAGCTTAACCGATATTTTTCGATTGCGTCAATGTTTATCGTGACGTCAACATACTGGAATGAGGTTCACGGCAATCTGCCCGAGGAGGTAGAACAAGACGGCGAAGGTCTTCGCACTATGAGAAACCTTGCAAGAAATATGGCGTGGCTTCTTTCTGCGATTGATAATGCGAAAAAGGGAAATATCCCTTTTCCAAAAACCGAATACAAGCCCTCGACTAATTTTATAAGATAATCACCGCTTATAAAATCTGTCTTCGGACGATGGGGGCTGATATACGTCCTTATACGCTATTGCTATCGATGCGCCGATAATCTTTTTTGGAGCCAGTGCTTTCAGCTGAAATGCGCAAGCGCCCATAGAAGCTCCCGTAGTTACTATATCGTCAACTAAGACGACTGTTTTTCCCGACAAATCAAGCTTTTCATTTTTAAGCTTAAATATTGCGTTCTGTTTTCTTTCTTCAACGCTTTGAGCTTTCTTCTGAGCAATTTTTGTTTTTGAGGACAAAAGCTCTGCGTATTCAACGGATAATCGCTTTGAGAGAGCTTTAGCAAGTATTTTTGCGTGGTCGTAGCCGTACTTTTTCTTAGATTTTCTTCTACGAGGAACGGATGTTATAATCATACCGTCTTCTATTTTCTGCGAATACGAGAACGACTTTACAAGCTCCTCTGTCAAAAAATCGAAAACGTCCCTTCTGTAATCACGTTTCAGCTTATAAATCAAGGTGTTTGAAGGAAGCTCCTCTCCGATTTGATAACGGTAAACCTTGATTAATTTATGTATAAAGTGCGATTCAAGATATTTATTCGTGCAGGTGCAGTGATAAACCGGATTTCCACATACAGAGCAGCTTCGCTCCTTTGAGTCGTAATATTCATTTTTACAGTCTTTGCAAAGCGCAAGCTCATATCTTTCAAGCCTTTCGCCGCAAAATACGCATTTTGGAACTGATACCCAAAATAATACTTTATCTATAGCGTTCATATACTTAATCGGAGCCATCACGAATTTCGTGACGGCTCCGCCCTTTTATTTTGTTTTGGGATAGCTGTCTTTTAAGCCGACAATTCTGTTAAAGGTATTCTTATGCTTAGAATCCTTCACGAAATATCCGGTGCGCACGAACTGAAAACGCTCGTCACCGTTTGACTCGTAGAGCGAGGGCTCTATCTTAGCGTTTTCAATTACAGTAACGGAGTTTTTGTTAAGATAATCGTCAAAGGTTTTTCCTTCCGGAATTTCGTCTATATTTTCAATGTCAAAAAGAAAATCATAGAGATTAACCGAGGCATTCTCAGCAAATTTTGAGGAAAGCCAGTGAATAGTTCCCTTCACCTTCCTTCCGTCAGTGGGCATACCGTTGCCCGTTTCAATATCTGCGGTACAGCGTATTTCTTTGATTGTACCATCGTCATTTTTAATAATTTCGTTGCATTTTACGATGTATGCGCCCATAAGGCGTACCTCTCCGTCAGGCTTCATACGGAAGAATTTCGGAGGCGGTACCTCGGCGAAATCGTCAGCATCAATATAAATTTCTTTTGTAAAGGGTAGTTTCCGTTTTCCAGCTTCTTCGTAATGAGGATTGTTGGGAAGCTCGAAATATTCGATTTTATCCTCGGGATAGTTAGTAATTACCACTTTTATCGGGTGAAGTATGGCGATGCGCCTTTGCGCCTTATCGTCAAGTTCTTCTCTTATACAATGCTCAAGAAGCTCGTAATCTACTACGCTGTACGCCTTTGCAACGCCTGCTCTGGAAACAAAATCGAAAATGGCGGACGGTGTATATCCTCTTCTGCGCAAACCGCAAAGGGTTGGCATTCTGGGGTCATCCCAGCCGTCAACAAGTCCGTCCTCAACAAGACGCCTTAAATATCTCTTGCTCATTACAGTGTGGGTGACGTTAAGACGGGCAAATTCACGTTGCTTAGGCTTGTTTTCAAAACCGATATTTTCGATTACCCACTCATAAAGCGGACGGTGGTTTTCAAACTCTATCGAGCAAAGCGAATGCGTTATTCCCTCTATAGCGTCCTGAATCGGATGCGCATAGTCGTAAAGCGGGTATATGCACCACTTGTTGCCTTGGCGGTGGTGGTCGGTATGGAGGATTCTGTATATTGCAGGGTCCCTCATATTCATATTTGCCGAGGACATATCTATCTTTGCACGCAAGGTTTTTGCTCCGTCAGGAAACTCACCGTTCTTCATTCTTTCAAAAAGCTCAAGATTTTCCTCTACGCTTCGCTCTCTGTACGGACTGTTTTTACCGGGAACGGTAAGCGTTCCCCGGTATTCCTTCATTTCCTCTGAGTTAAGGTCGCATACGTAAGCCTTGCCGTCCTTTATAAGCTTAATTGCATATTCGTAGCATTTATCAAAATAATCAGAGCCGTAGAAAACGCCGCCGGTAGGCTCGCAGCCAAGCCAGGCAAGGTCACGGTAAATGCTCTCAACGTATTCGTTATCCTCTTTTGAAGGGTTAGTATCATCGTAACGCAGATTGAAAAGACCGCCGTATTTCTTTGCAGTCATAGCGTTTATCCATATCGCCTTTGCTGAGCCTATGTGAAGATATCCGTTAGGCTCCGGGGGAAATCTTGTGTGGATTTTCATTTCCGGATTATCTTTAAGGTCGGCATCAATTATATCGTGGATAAAATTATTCCTTATTTCTTCCATTTTCATTTTCCTCTGTTGCAATCAAAAGACTCTCGTTTATTAATTTATATATGAGTATATCATATTTTTTTCTAAATGTCCAGTGCTTTTTACGATTTTTCGGGTAACTTTTATATTATTTATCCATAAACTGATATTGCATAGATTTTTTCTGTGCGGAAGGAGTTTTTTGTTTGAATAAAACAACGTTTTCTCTCGGTTCCGTAACATACGCTATGAAAGCAAAAAGAATGCTTATGGAGATGAAAATTCATTCAAAGCTCGTAAAACTAGATACCGGCACGTCTAAAATGGGGTGTATATACGGATTGACGATATCCTCCAACGATTACCAGACTGCAGTTATGGGACTGAAAAAGCTAGGAATAGCGTTTACGGTTTATTCCGAAGAATAAATAGTGCATTTTATCGCTATTACAATCCGAATGTACGAGGTTTATATGATATATCTTGATAATGCGGCAACGACCTTCAAAAAGCCAAAAAAGGTATATAGCGCCGTTTATGAATGTATGAAAAAATATGGCGGAAACGCCGGACGGGGAGGTCACAAAGCTTCAATTGCAGCAGCGGAAAAAATATATTCTGCCCGAGAAAAAGTAGCGGAGTTTCTTGGAATTTCCTCTCCGGAAAGGGTGGTTTTTACCTTTAACGCAACTTATGCGTTGAATATGGCGATAAAGGGCTTGATAAAAGAAAGGTGCCACGTTATTATTTCGGACGTTGAGCATAATTCTGTTTTACGGCCTATAAATAAGCTAAAGGAAACTCTGGGAATTGAGTATTCTTCCTTTTTTAGCGGAGCAGCCTTGCTTGAAAAAGAGATAGAGCGCCACGTAAGGCCGGATACAAAATTTATCGTTTCAACTCTCGCCTCTAACGTAGACGGGCGGGAAATTCCGCTTGAAATATTATCAAAGGTTGCACAGAAGAAAAAAATCAAGCTTATAGTCGATGCCTCGCAATATATAGGGCATAAACCGATTGATATATCAAAATCTAAATGCTCTGCCCTTTGCGCACCCGCTCATAAGGCGTTATTCGGAATAAGCGGCCTTGGATTTGCCGTTTTTTCTGAAAACGAAGAAATAGACACCTTCGCAGAGGGCGGCAGCGGAGCCCTTTCAAAAAGTCTGACTATGCCAAGTTTGCTTCCGGAGAGACTGGAGGGCGGTACGCTTCCCACTCCGGCAATATCGGCGTTAAGTCACGGGATTGAATTTATTGAACGCATAGGTCTTTCGGAAATCAGTGACCGTATCAGCGCTCTTTCAAAATTCGGAGTCGAAATGATTTCCTCGGTTCCGAATATGATAATTTACGGAAGCAATATGGGAATTATAGCATTTAACAAAAAAGGGGTTGCTTCCGACTTGATTGCCGAAAGACTTGACGAAAAAGGAATTTGCGTCCGAGGAGGTTTTCACTGTGCTCCTATGGCGCATACCGCAATAGGCACGGAAAGCGAGGGGGCGGTAAGAGTTAGTCTATCATATTTTTCTACAAAATACGAGTTATATCGGCTTTATAAGGCGTTAAAATGTATAAGGCTATAAAAAACGGTGGCGGTAAAGCCGTGTTATCGGCACCGCCACTTTTTACTTAGGCAAGTACAACCTGCTTCAATTTAAGTTGAACTTGCCTATACGTCAGATATTATAATCTCCGTGTTTTCTGATACGCTGAATATTTTTGCGCATTCCTTTGACAAAATGAATGCGTTTCTTTTCTTTTTTTCTATTAAATCAACGGCTGCATACGTAAACTCTATAAAAATATTGCTCTCTGAATTGTTATAGACGGTAATGGTTATTCTCTGTGCAAGTCTTCTTTCAAATACAAATAAATCTCTGTCAAGACGGAGAATACGGAAATCTCCCTTTGAAAAAACACGGTTTTCTTTTCGTATATTACCGATTTTTTGAAAGAATGTAACCGTTTCAGCATCCTCTCTTCCCCATGGATAAGTTCTTCTGTTAAAGGGATCGGAATACCCCTCCATACCCGCTTCGTCACCGTAATATACTGTCGGTATTCCCGGCAAGGACGCTAAAAGCGTATATGCTGCTTTTAGCCTTCTTTTTGCAAATTTATATTCCGATTTAGAAAGCCTTTCGCTTTTTAGTAGACTGTTCTCTTTTCCGTTGGCGCTCTTTCCCGAAAGCTCCGTCAAAATCCGAGCGGTATCGTGAGTGCCCAGAATATTCATAGCAGTATCCCTGATATTCTTAGGCATATTGAACGTAACCGAATTTAAGGCATATTCAAGCTCAAAATAATCCTTTGAAGCAATATATGCAATAAGTCCCCTTCTTAGCGGATAATTCATAACCCCGTTCAGTTCCGAGCCAAGATAGTATTTTTTTCGTTTTCCGTATGCTATTTTGTTTGATGCGTCCTCCCAAACCTCTCCGAAAAGAAGGGAGTCTTTATCGTATTTATCCATTAGGGCTCTCATTTTTTCTACGAAGGAGTCGCTTAATTCGTCCACAACGTCAAGACGAAATCCCTTTATGCCGTAGGACATATATTTTTCAATTACACCGTTTTCGCCAAGAAAAAATTTTTCAACCTCTCCGCTATCGTAGCTTAGCTTGGGTAAAATATCAATTCCCCACCAAGAAACATATTTTTCGGGAAAGTCTTCAAAGGTGTACCAGCCGTAATACTTTGATTTTTTAGATTGATACGCACCTATATCCTCATAGCTTCCGAATTTGTTAAAATATCTGCTATCAGAGCCGGTATGATTAAAAACCCCGTCCAAAATTACACCTATGCCGTATTTTTTTGCTTCTTTAATTAGCTCCTTCAGCGCTTCGTCACCGCCAAAAGCTCCGTCTACGCTCATATAATCTGCGGTATCGTATTTATGATTTGACGGACTCCAAAAAATAGGGCTGAGATATATCAGCGATACACCCAGAGAAAACAGATACGAAAGCTTTTCCTTTATACCGAATAAGGTTCCTCCAAAAAAGGTATTGTTTTTCATAAAAGCGCCGGGATATGCCGGATATTCCGGAATGTCCGAATACCAGTCTTCTATATATATTGATTTTTCCGAGCGAAAAACAGAACCGCCTCTATTAAACCTATCAACGAAAATATGATATATTATACCGGAAGTTGTCTTTTTAGATAGGCTGTCTTTAGTTACGGTAAGTTGAAAGGCGTGATTTTTTTTCTTTGTACTGAAAAAGAGTCTTCCGTTTATATTTTTTGAATAGAAATAATAAATTCCCGATATTTCAAAATAGAAAAAGTATAAACCGATATCAAACGTTTTTTCACTCATATTTATTTCAAAAGAGTCGGTTGTAAAATCGCAATCCTGTTTCTCTAAAAACATC
>JAZSBB010000085.1:0-5523 GCA_045602185.1 Eubacteriales bacterium | reverse complement strand
TGAATTCGTTTAAAATTTTTTCTATCTCCAAAGCGCTTTCGGCTTTGTTTATTTTAGCTCTCAGCTCCGCTGAGCCACGGAAGGAATGAAAATACCTCGAAAGCTGCCCCCGAGCTTCCCTCACTGCAACCGCTTCTCCCTTTTCGGAGACTGCGTAGCCAAGCTGAGTGAGAGCCGCCGTTTTTCTCATAGCAAGGGTAGGCTGCAAAAATTCAGCGCCCGAAAGCCGAGCCTTTATTTCTGCAAAAATGAAGGGATTTCCTATCGCCCCTCTGCCTATCATAACGCCGTCCGCTCCGGTTTCGGAAAGGACTCTCACAGCGTCCTCGGCAGAAGAAATATCTCCGTTTGCAAAAACGGGTATTCTTACCCCCTCGCATACCCTTCGCACCTCGCTCATATCGGCTTTTCCCGAATATAATTGCGCACGGGTACGGCCGTGAACGGTTAATGCCGAGGCTCCTGCCTCCTCTGCGGCGATTGCGCATTCAAGCGCATTTATATGCTCCGAATCTATACCCAGCCTAAGCTTCACCGTTACCGGAAGCTCGGCAGAGGTTACCGCTGCCTTGGTTATATCGTAAATTTGGGCGGGGTTTTTCATAAGTGCGCTGCCCTCTCCGTTAGAATATATCTTATGAACGGGACAGCCCATATTTATATCTATCGCTACGGGAAGGGCGTCTCCCTCTCCGCTTTTTGAAAGAATGGCGGCAGCCTCGCCCATAACGGCAGGCTCTGAGCCGAATATCTGGAGCGCCGTAGGCGCTTCTTTTTTCGTTATCCTTGCAAGACGCAAGGTTTTTTTATCGCCGTAAACGGTTGCCTTTGCGCTTATCATTTCGGTTGCCGAATATTCTGCTCCCCACTCAAACGAGATTCTTCTCATTGCGTAGTCCGAAAATCCCGCCATAGGAGCAAGCGCCAGTCCGTACTCAAGGCTTATGTCAGCAAATTTCATAAGTCTTAAATCTTTACCTCAGCCTTGCCTTCGCTATACTCTATTCTGTTTCCGCTTGAATAGAACTGCTCGATATATTCAAAATATTCTTCCTTGGAATTGAAGGTCGGCTTAAATTCGCTCTTTATGCGTATAGCCTCCTTTGCGCCGTCAGAAAGAAGAATATAGAGCATTCCAAGCTGCCACTTTGCGCACTTTACACACGCAAGCTCCGGCGACTCAATGACGTAGTCACTACCGTGGGAAGCGCCCCTTGCGCCGGGAGCGTAGGGGTGAACCGTGGGGAATATGAGCGATATATCGCCCATATCAGTGCTGCCCGTTCCGTATCGCTGATTGATTTTAAATTCAAGGTCGGGATACGCCGCCTTTGCGGCGCTCTCGGCAACCTTAATCATATTTTCGTCATTTTTCAGCGGAGCGTAGCCGGGCGCATCGATTATTTCTACGTTAGCGCCTATCGAGAGAGCGGCTCCAACGAAAGCCCTGTTCACCTTTTCGTTTGAACGCTTCATAGCATCGTAATCCTTAGCTCTTACGTAGCTCTCTATTTCAACGATATCCGGGATTCCGTTAACGACAGTACCTCCGTTCGTTATAATCGGGTGAACTCTTACCAGCTCTCCCTCGGTAAAGGTTTCTCTGATTGAGTTCATAGCCATAAGTCCGAGGTTTGCGGCATAAAGCGCATTGATTCCGTTTTCAGGGCTTCCGCCTGCGTGCGAGGCCTTGCCCTTATATACTACCTTCTTCGTAACTATACCGACCGAGCCGAGAGACGTGGCAAGTCCCGTTGAGGTGTGTACCATAAACGCAAGGTCAACGCCGTCAAAATATCCTCTGCGTAAAAACTCGGGCTTTCCGCCGTAGTATTTAATTATACCCTTTTCGATAAGGGTATCACGGTAATCTCTTTCTATCATTTCCTCTGCAGGAACTGCACAAAGAATAATGCTGCCCGAAAGCACGTCAAGCGCTCCCGGCTTTTTAAGTCCTGCGGCAATTCCGACCAAGGCGGCAGACTGAGCGCTGTGTCCGCAGGCGTGTACCGCTCCGGTTTCGGGGTTTGCGTCAGAGTGAGTTTTGCACTTTATGGCGTCGAGCTCTCCAAAGACGAGAACGCAGGGTCCGGGGCGTCCCGTGTCAATTTTAACGTAAAATCCGGGGATATCTCCCGCCAAAATCGGCTCGTATCCCAGCTCTCTGAACTGATTTGCAACGTATTCCGAGGAAAGAACCTCCTTATATCCGGTTTCGGGGTGCTTATTCATAAAATCAAGTGTATCGAGAATTCTTTTTTCATCGTTTTTATTAAGGCTGATAAAAGCGTTAATCATATAAAAACCTCCATACGTTTTTTATGGCTATTTTAGCACACAAATATGTTAAAGTCAATATAATGCAAGTAGGCAAAGAAAAATAACGAAAAGTATAACAGTATCGAACGCCGGGTTTGTTTTTTGCAATAGAAAAAGGAAGCCGCCCCGCCGATGTACTTTCGGTGGTTGCGAATAGACTCCGCAACAGCTTCCGCTATTAGTATAACCGAAAACGCACAAAAAGCAACCGTTCTGACGAAAATTCTTAAAAAATTTCTTAGGCACGAGTGCCTAACGAAATCTCCCGTTGTTTTATTAAAAGCGTAAACCGAATCTCTTTACTTGATAGGCGTTGAAGGCGATGCAATGCTTAATACGGCACTCCTCTAAAAAGAGCTTTATACAGCAAATGCCAAAATAGCGAATGCTGTAAAAATATACTTTATCACGGCACTGCGCAAAAAACACTCTTGCCGATAGTTTCCGTATAAATACTTTTTCTTAAAAATACGCTGAACCCCTTGACAAAATTAAAACCCTTTGTTATAATAATAAAGCAAAACAAACGGCGCCATGGCCAAGCGGTAAGGCACAGGTCTGCAAAACCTCTATCCCCCGGTTCAAATCCGGGTGGCGCCTCCAAAAAATTCTCGTTCTTCGGAACGAGAATTTTTTTATCCAAGCCGAAGGCTTTGCATATCATCGCCGCACGAAGTGCGGTGTATATCATCAAAGGCGGCAAGCCGCCTTTGTATCTCATCACGCTTTAGCGTGTATCTCCTTCGGCTTGATTCCATACCGCAGTATACGTGTTCGGATTAGGTTTCGCTTGTCTACGCTTCATTAAGGAAGGCTTTCAGCCCCTGAAGATAGTCGTCAAACGAATAACGGATAGGTATAAGCTTTTCCCCGTCAAAGCCAACGAATGACGCAGAAGCGTTTGTCGGGAAAGGAACGAACTCTGCCCACTTAGAAGGCTCTACGGCATTTGCGTAGCCCCAGAACGCCCTTATCGCAGCGGCGTGCAGTGTTGCGAGGATTTTCCCCTCGTTTGCCTTAGCTATGGAAAGAAGCTCGTCATAGACTCTTTTTCCCGCCTCGAAAACGGACTCGCCGTCAGGGGGCGCCATACTGCCGAATTTTCCGCTCCATTCCAGGACAAATTCATCATTCCACTTGTCTAAAATCTCGCTTACGAGAAGCCCCTCCCACTTTCCGAGATAAACCTCTCGCAGCCCCTCGGTTTTATTAATGGCAAGCCCGTAGTTTTCGGAAAAAGGAACTGCGGTGTTATAAGCTCTGAGCAAATCACTGGAGTAAATCGCCGAAATTTTTTCATTCTTAAAATATTCCGCAGCTACACTCGCCTGACGGCGCCCGAAATCACTTAAATCCAAATCGGTGTGTCCAAGGTAAATCTTTTTTGCATTTCCAAGGCTCTGCCCGTGGCGAATAAGTATGATTTTTGCTTCCGTTGTTTCCATAATTCCCCCAAAAACGAAGTGTCCCCGTTTTTTATCTTTTCATTTTTTCATAGCTTATTATACACCCAACACAAAAACATTGCAATACGGTATTAAAGAAATTTTTGCATTCAACTAAACCCAAAGACTTGCTGAAAAATTGCGAAATTTGCAACGGCAAAAAGCCTAAAGCGATACAGATGCCCATTAACGCCGAGCTTTTAATAACTAATCCCAAAATGAACAACAGAGCAAAGACGCCTACAAAAATACCGGAGCCTATTATCACCCATTTATTCTTTTTGATTTTTTTGCTTTTGATTTCAGTTAGGTTCATACCCCCACTACCTTTCTTTAGATAACGTCAAGAGTTATACAAGAGTATAATTGTAATTTGTTATCGTTTAGAAGACATTATAACCTATTTTAGATTAAAACCAATACCCTGAAACAGATTATATATAATAATAGTGTAGTATGTTTACGAGGGCAAAAATGAAATATCGAAGGATACGGGATTTGCGAGAGGATAAGGAGCTTAATCAAACCGAGGTCGCAAAAATGCTCGAAATGTCACAAACGGGATATTCAAAATACGAAACCGGTGAAAACGATATTCCTACCGCAATTCTTATAAAATTAGCGAGATTTTACAACACAAGCATAGACTATCTGCTCGGAGAAACAGAAAATCCCAAAAGGTATAAGTAGTGATATAAATAGTGTAGTAAGTAGTATAGTAATTAGTATAGTGAGTGGTATAGGGAGTGATACAGTAGGTGGTACAGAAGTGGTGCAGCGAGTGGTACAGTACGTGGTGCAGTAAGTGGTACAGTGAGCGGTACAGCAAGTGATACAGTAAGCGGTACAGTAAGTGATACAGTAAGCAGTATAACAAAAACGAAATTGGCTGAGTCAAAAGCGCTTAATTTTGCGGTTGACCCAGCCTTTTGCTATATATTTTTTGCGTTTACAGACTATTTTTTGCGTTTACAAGTATATCGACCCCACTTTTTGATGCCGGAAGAAAACGAAATGCGTTTTATTCCCCACTTTACAACAAATTATCGATGCAAGACCGTTTTATTATCCACATTACACCCATTTTTGCAAACAAACAAAGCACACCTCCCCCACTTTTTGCTTTTTCGTTAGAAATCAGCGCTATTTTTACCTATCAGAAATTAAATTATGTCAAAAACAAGCGTTTCTTGTGTCAAAAAACAAGCGTTTCGCCTCAAATTTGCAAGGGTTCGCCTCGAAAATCGCAAAGGTTTACCCCCAAAATCGAAAGATTTAGCCCCAAAATCGAAAGATTTTATCTCTGAAATGGAAAAAGTTTACCCCAAAACGCACAGTTTTTCCCCAAAATATATTTTACGCCCCGCCCCACTTTTATTGTATATACGGTTGTTTTTTGCAAACAAAAGGCTATTTTTTCAAAAAACACATGTTTGCAAGGTCAAAATCTGTGATTTTTGCCATTTTTAGCTTTTAGTTGACTTTTTTAACGTGCCTTCTGCCCACTCTATGCCACCAAGCCCTATCCCGCCGAGCTCTATCCCACCGAGCCCTTCTTAGTTTCGCCGCTTTTTATCCAAACGTTACTTGCTCCCTACGGCTATCCTCAGGCTTTTTTGGTATTTGGAGCACAACCTTCACGCCACTCGCTCATCATACCACCGACCGCTCTCCTTCCTTTCCCCACCTTTTGCCTTTTCCCTTGCCACCGACTCAGCGCTCTTGTCCTTTTATTACTTCTACCCCAGCTAATTTTCTC
>JAZSBB010000084.1:0-18772 GCA_045602185.1 Eubacteriales bacterium | reverse complement strand
GGTATAACGGCTTTCCTCACGGCTGCTCTGACGACGAGTTCCCTTGGAACAGAAACGAAAACGAGGGTGAAACCAAATATCAGTTTGTCGTTCACGCCGAGCTTAACGCAATTCTTAATTCAAGAGGAAAAAATCTTACCGGTTCAAAATTATACGTTGCTCTTTTTCCCTGCAACGAATGCGCAAAGGCAATAATACAAGCCGGGGTGAGCGAGGTCGTTTATCTTTCGGATAAATACAGAAATACCCCCTCCACGATAGCTTCAAGACGAATGCTCGATGCTGCCGGAGTAAAGCTTACAAGAATTAAGCCGACTAAGTCTTCGATAGTCTTAAAGCTCACTTGTGAGGATTGATAACCGCTCCGTATTCCTTTTCAAAATACTTTACGACTGTTTCTAAGTCGGAATTAAAGCTTCCCTGCACCATACCGAAATTACCGCCGCCCTTTCCGTTAAGGGCGGTATTTATTTTCTTTATTTCCAAATTCATAGGCACGGTTTTTGACGAAATTATATATTTAACGCTTCCGCTTGATTCGGATAGAACCGCAAATATTCCCGTAGCCTTATCGGCTGCGGCATTTGAAAACACTCTCATTTCCTCGTATCCCGCATCAAAAAGAACGCACACGGCGGACCTATCAAGCCTAGGTATTCTCTCGCCCTCGGTTTTGTAAACTGAGGCCTTGAACGCCTTGTATTCATTTTTTAAAGCTGAAAAGTCGGCTGCAAATTTAACTGCCGCATCGGCGCATTCCAGCCTTGGAACAGAATAAAGCTTTGATATTCTCGAAAGGTTATCGTGCATTTTCGAATATAGCCTTTGCGCACGTCTTCCGGCGGCTATGAAAATTCTTATTCCACCCCGAAGACCTGCATAATCGATAATCTTGATGCTTCCTATTTCTCCTGTTCTCTTTACGTGAGGAGCGCAGCAGGCGCAGCTGTCGTAATCGCCTATTTTTATAATTCTCAGCCCTTCGGTTATATCTAGCTTTGCTCGGTATTCCATTTTTGCCGCCTCGTCCTCACTCGGAAAAAGCTGGGTTACCTCAACGTTGGAATATACCGCCTCGTTTGCAAGTCTTTCAATTTCAAGAAGCTGAGCCTCGGAAAGCGGGGCGCTGATATCCATAGTCACGTCTTCCTTGCCGAGATGAAAGCCTACGTTATTTAGTCCGTACAGGCTATGTATAAGTCCTGACAGAATATGCTCTGCCGTATGGCACTGCATTTTCTCATAGCGCTCGTCAAAATCAACAGTACATCTGACGCTTTCTCCCGGAGCGTAGGGGCGGTCGGTTATATGGTATATAACGCCGTTTTCCTCGTACACTCTTATTACACGGCTCTCTCCTATAAATCCGATATCCGAATACTGCCCCCCCTCCTCGGGGAAAAATGCGGTTCTGTCAAGGACTGTGGCATATCCCTCGCTATGCTTTTCGGTGGAAGACACTGTCGCTTCAAATTCTTTTATATACGCATCGTTATAGTATAATTTTTCTGTCATAGCTCTCCTATATTACCAAAGAGATTCCAGGGATACTCCCCGATATCCGGTGTTTTTTTGAATTCATATTTTTTCCCGTTTACAGTAAAGGCGAGTCGATAAGCAAACAAGGCAGGCATTCTTATAGCAGTATCCCTGCTGCCGTATTTTTTATCACCGACTATAGAAAGCCCTCTGTGCGAAAACTGCGCTCTTATCTGATGGAAGCGTCCGGTGAAAAGACGTATTTTTACTAAGGAAAGGACTCCTTTTTCGGTTTTTACCGTAGCCGGTACAACGTACTCAAGGCTCGCTTCCTTAACTCCTGCCCTCATTCTATCTGTGATAAAGCTTTTGCCCGTTCTGCTGTCCTTAAAGAGAAAATCCGTCAGCACACCGCCCTCGGCTTCTCCCTCTACCACTGCAAGATATTCTTTTTTTGCAAGATTATGGGCTACCGCTTCCGAAAGTAGCGCCGCATATTTTTTGTTACGGGCGAAAACGAGAATTCCGCCTACTACTCTGTCAAGCCTATGTATCAGCCAAAGCCTTGAATCCTCTCCAAGATTTAAAAGGCAGTCTGACGCCATAGTCATAACGTCCTCTCCACCCGTCATATCAGGTTGCGAGCCTATACCTGCCGGCTTATATATTACGATAAAATTGCTGTCCTTATAGATTATTTCCACAAAGCTTCTCCGAATTATTTAAAATGCCGCAGTCGGCGCTATGACTGCGGCATTAATATTTTATCACCTTCTCTGCTTTTTTTCAATAGTTTTCAGAATTTTTAATTCTTTTTACTCCGACCTACCTTTATCGCCTTTCCTCCGCAGAGAGCTATCATTTTTACAGCGGTAAGACTAAAGTCGTTTGCGTATATTTCAAGAGGTTTATCTATTATCCCTCTCGCCAACACCTTTATATAGGCGGTATCGTAAGGAATAAGGCTTTTCTCTTTAAGAATATTAACGTCCACTCTATCCCCCGAATTAAAGCTTCTTGACAGCGTGTCAACGTTTATTATTCTTCGGCTCTTTCCCGAGGTTATTATATTGATATCCTTGCGTATAAGATTTTTAGCAAGTGAGTCGGTTATTGCCAAGTCGGCGTATTTTGCGTCTATAACGCTTATCGGAATATCCTCACATTCTTCGATTTCGTTATTTTCGCTCTCAAAGAACTGAATGTCAACTCTACCGTCTTCTTCTATGGGACGCTTCTCGCAGTCTTCTTCGACTATCGGCTCTGTGCTCTGCTCGCTTATTATCGGCATTGACGGAATGAAATTCTCTCCCTTTGAATAAATACGCATATAGTAAGCGTAAATTCTTTTGCGGTTTACTATAACCGTTACGCTTACCAGTAAAAATATCAGGAAAATTACGGAAAGCAACGCCGCTCTTTTGCTATCCTTCGGTGAAAGTCTGCGGTATTCTACCACCTTTCCGTCTATAACCGTTATATCGTAATTCGGCTCGTCAAATTCTGCGGTTACGGTGTCGCTTGTGATACTGTAGCTCGGCTTTAATACCTCGCCCGGTAGAAGAGTACCGCTTATTATCTCGTATTTCGGCTCGCTCCTTCTGCCAAGAAAATACGACTCTACATCGCTTATCCTTACCGTAAGAGGCCTTTTGGTTATACGAAAGACCTGCTTACACTCGGTTTTTCCGTCCTCAAAGCAAGTGTTTTCTGTATCTGTAAGCGTGAAAACTATCTCGTATTCGCCAACTCCGCTTTCTCCGTCAAAGGAATAGGTGTAATAGGGGGATTCTTCAAGCTTAGGAGTAAGAATTTCGGAGGTATACTCCGCTGATTGAATTTCGGGAAGGGGTATAACACGCTTTTCTACAATCATTACACCGTCTTCTATTTGCGGAGGGTTGTAATTTTTTTCGTCATACGAAAAAATTGCCGTGACGGTATATTCTCCCGCAGATACGTTGCCGTTTCCCTCATAAATAGCCTCAAGACCTTTTGGCAGATTTGAAAGGTATGCGTTTTTCTCCTCGCCGTCATAAATACTGAGAAGCCCCTCCCACTTTACCTTTGACAAATCGAAATCCCTTTTATATACCTTTACGCCTTTTGTGTCCGAAAAGCTCATATATTGAACGGTTATTTCTTCGTCCTCTGCCCTTAGTGAATCATATCCGTTATAAATGATACGGATATCCTCAAAGGGTATTTCAAAAACGTTTCCGTCATTATATTCAATAAAGCAGGAAATGTCGCCACGCCCTAATGCTTCAAAGGCTAAAAACTCGGTTTTGTCAAGACGGGTGTAAAACCTTACCGCTTTGACCGCTAATATTGAAAAGGGTATCCAATCCGACTCTATAGGTAAATAATTTGAGTTTCCGGGAGAATAGGCTTTAAAGTAATAGCTGCCGGGCGCAGTGGGCAAAGCTATAAGCGCTTCTCCAAGAAAATCCTCGGAAAACAAAAACTCTGTTTCTCCGTAGGCGCTCTCGCCATGGGGGGCCAATTTGCCCGAAGCAAAGACGTCTTCTATATTCGGCGAGGATAACCAGAAATTATCCGCCTTTAAAATTTCAAATTCGCATTCGGCGTTAATTACCGAATAATTCATATCAAGGCTTTTTGCCGTTGCCGTATATACCCCGGCATTAGTCTCTGCACCGAAAACGGATATCTCGCATTCAAGGGCGCTTGCCGAAGGTGCGTGAGGCTCGGAATTATATACAAAGCTTCCCTTCTCCCAGCTTACCATAATCCCCTTTGGCAAAATCTCAACGTATGCGCTCACAGAGCTCGGGGATTCGTAATTCTTGCTATACGAGGTGAACTCAACGGTGACCTCAACCTTACCCTCCGAAACGTTAACTGCTCCTGACAAAAATCTATACCCCGGTGTCGTTCCGTCTATGCCTACCGGAAGCTCACCTACAAGCTTTGGGTAATGAATGAGGGAATCGTATATGAAGCTTACGTCAACAAAGCTTACACCGGACATATCGTATTTTGCCGGATTTATTCGCCATTCGTACGTGGGAATTTCGGGCTTATTGTAGTTGCTTGTATCGTAAGAAACGGTAGCGCTTGCAAGGTAAGTTCCGCTATCGGTAGCGCTGCTGTCCGAATACCCGATAACCTTTATTCCGCTCGGCAGTCCCAAAAGACTGACGCCCTGCTCTTTTCCGTTATACGTCAAATCTCCGTCTGACCAAAAGACGCCGTCCAGCACGTAATAAGCCTTTGCTATCGTGAAGTCGCAGGTGTCGTTCTGTATCAGATAATTCGTATCATCGGCGGTTGCAGAAGCCGTATAATTTCCCGCCTCGGAGCGCATACCGAAAACGGATAGCGGGATTTTGTTTCCGAAAACGTCAAGATAATACGCATTCGGAGCCTTACGGCTTCCGTCATATACAAAATTTACCTCCTCCCACACGGCAGGGACTTTTTTCGGTGTGACGGTAAGAGTTGCTACCATAGGCTCGGGCGGCTCGTAATTTTTGCTTTCCGTATAAAAGGTAAGCGAAACGGTATATTGTCCGCTATCTCTGCCTCCGCCTTCTATTTTTGACGAAAGCAAAATTCCGTCCTCTCCTATCGGCATATCTCCTATCGGCTCTATGCTGACTCGAATGCCCGAATATTCCGTAATTTTATCCTCAAACAAGATACCCGAAACGTCATATTTCGCTTTCTTTACGCTTATTGAATGAAGAACTGAGACGCCGGAAAATTTCAGCCTTACCCAACTGTCGCCATAGCGTATTCCTCCCTCGTTTTGATACTCTATATCAATAAAATCAGTATTTACAGCTTCCTCTTTTCCGCTTTTGTATTTTGCAAGCAAGCTGATACCGGAGAGCGAAAATTCTTCAAAAGCCACGTAAGAGCGCTTGTCGGCAAGGGATATTATATACAAGGATTCGATTTCATCGCAAAGTATTCGGAAGGCAATAGGCTCTGATACAAGCTCCGTGTAATTTTCCGTTTCCAAAACAATCGCCTTCGCATAATAAATTCCTGCGTTTTTTGGGATATCGGACGAATATCTCCCCTCAAAAGAAGAGGAAAATAAAAACTCTACCTTTCCGAAAAGAGCCGTTGCAAAATAAGAAAGAGGCGATTCTTCATAAGCATCGCTGACGCTTGCAGGCTCCAGCCATTCGTTATTTGCTTTTTTTATTTCGAAATTAACGGTTATCTCTTCGGTATCAAAGCCCTCAAAGGAATAATTTTGAAAATCGGTAAGACGGATTTTTATGGGATATATTCCCGCATTTACGCCTCCCACCTTTTCCGCTTCGTAAAGAGATACCGAATATATCGGAGCCTGTCGGTATTCTCCGTTATAATACACCGGCTCAGCATACGGAACGGGAATTTCCCTTTTTGATACGCTTACGCATATCTCCCCCGTTTCAACGGTTATTGACTCGTTTTTGTGCGTAAATGTAAACAAACATTTATATTTTCCGCTATCTGAAACGTTTTTTATCTCAAGGCTTTTTCCCCTATAAGAAAGAAGCTCACCGTCTTTATACCAGCGGTAAACGATAGAGCTTTCGCTAAGCAAGGCGTGGGACAAATCCGTAATTTCAAGATAATGAGCCTCTCTGTCATAAACAAACGACAAGGAATTAAAGAAAAACGTAGGCGCAAGTAAGTCGTAAGAGGCATACAAATTCATATCGCTGCAAATTTGCGCATTACCGGTATAAAAATCGCCCGTCTCCGAGCCCTCACGCCAACCGGAAAATTCATATCCCGCCCGGTTTGGCGGCGGCTCTAAAATTAAAGACTCGCCCTTCGTAACATATTTTTCTATAACTGCATTTTCCAAAAAGAGCTTGACCGTATAGGGTAAATATGGAGAGATAAAATCAAACTCCTCAATTCCCAAAAGAGCTTCAAAAAACTTAACGGGTATTCGATTATCCGACATATCGTAAAGCTCAATTTGCGCTTCTTGCTCCGCAAAAGCTGCGTAAAAGGTCGGATAAGCGCTTCCCTTTTCAAAGCTTTTTAAAAACTTGACGGAAATATTTGACGAAAAGTAAACGCCCCCCTCGCTTAGCGTTATCGGTTCGCTCGAAACTACATCATATCCGTTTCCCAAAATCGACGAGCTGCCCTTTAATATGAGTGTAGCCGAAGAAGCTACGGCTGCACCGACTGCGTTTTCTATTCTTCCGCCCTCGATTCTTGCGCTTCCAAGCTTCAGTATAAGAGCACCCTCTGAGGACGAGCCGCATATACGCCCTCCGTACATATCAAATTCAGCGCCCGAGGAATAATCAAGACGCACGGCCTCGATATGAGAGGTAATACGAGAGTTCCTTGAAACAGCGCTCCCCCTTTTTATTCTGAGAAATCCGTTTTGAAACGAAAGGTCAAAATCGGAAAGCGTTAGGCTTGCGCCGTCAACAATAAGCTGAGAAGAGTCCAAAAAGGCTGCAGAGCCATAAAGCGTGTAGCTGCCAGTCGTAAAATAAACGTTTTCCTTCACCGAAAGCTCAAGAAATGAAATTTCTGCACTGGGACTAATCTCCTCTATACGCCCGATTACCTTTTCAAGCTTGTCCGAGGAATAGATAGCTTCTTCCCCTTCGGCATAGCTTTCATAAAGCTCGTATACGGCATTCGTTTCTTTAATTCTATAGGATTTACATAGTTCGCTTTCGTTATTTTCGGCTACAACTGTGGCAGAGATACAAAACGGAGCTGCGAATACAGATAAAAGCAGGATAACCGCAATCCACAAAAAATATTTCATAATCCTCTCCAACTGTTAATTTTTACCATAAATTATAGCAGACTGGATAAGGATATTTCAAGAAAACCGGGTGTTAACTTATAGAAAAATTCGACAAATTCAAGAGCCTTACAAGGATTAATAATCAAAAGTTATCCGAAAAAAATCGGAAAAAGAGGTTAAAAATCGCAAATACAAAAATTATTAATGAGAACAGAACCGTGGCGAGAGAATTTAGAGCAGAAATTTTTGGCCGACGAGCGAGAGGTGTACAAGGGTACATCGAGCGAGGAAACGAAAATAGAATAAAAAACAATAAAAATTGAGGAAAACCGCAGGTTTTCAACCTCGTTTCCCTCAAAAATGCACTTTTTATGCAGAGGTGTTGTGTTTTTTACAATACCACTGTTTTTTATTCTGTTATGCCTAAATGCGACAGTCCCTAAACAATTCACAAATATGAAAAACGTACGTAAAGAGCGAAGATAGTAAGCTTCCCCGCTCTTTTTCGTTTGGCTTTGCCGCAAAGGCAGCTCTGTCGTTTATCAGGTTAGCAGAATACACCGGACCTTATCGGTATTCGTTTATCATTTTTGAAAGCTTTTCCTTTGGAACGTAGCCGACCGAAACGTCCATAAACGTGTTATTCTTAACGACTGCCACCATAGGAATGCTTTCAACCTTGAACGCCATAGCCAATTCCCGCTCGTCATCTACGTTTATTTTGCAGAATTTAACGTCAGGCATCTCCGCTTCAAGCTCGTCTATTGTCGGCGCAAGCATCATACAGGGACCGCACCAGCTTGCCCACAAGTCTATAACTACGACTCCCTCGTATTCCTCAACCTCTTTTTTGAAATTTTCTTTTGTAAGCTCTGTCATTTGTTTTTTCTCCTATGATTTTTATTTATTTTAACACAAAAGGAGCATTTTGTAAAGCCGTTTTTAAAGTTTACACTTTTGTCAAAATATATCCTTGCTTTTTATAAGAATTTGGATTATCATATACTATATGATATGATTGTCATATATTTAATATAATTTTGAAAGACGGTACTTAATATGCAATACTACAGCAAGGAAATTATTGCCGACATTCACGACGTTGATTTTAACGGTAATATCCGCACCTCCTCACTTATGAGGTATATTCAAAGCTCGGCGCAATCTCAGCTGACGGACAACGGGCTTTCTTACGATGCTCTGAAAGAAAAAAAGAGGGCGTTTATTCTTTCAAGAATTAAAATGGAATTTACAGAGTGCGTAAGAGCTTACGACCGACTCAGCGCAAATACCTTCCCCTGCGACAGCAGAGGCTATAGCTTTCTCAGGTGCTACAGTCTTGAAAAGGACGGAAGAAATATAGGCAGGGCGGTTTCGGTATGGGCGCTTATAGATACGGACACCCACGCTCTCGTTAAGGTAAACGACTTTAACCTCGGTCTGAAAACTTATTCTCCGCTTGATATGACGCTATCAAGAATTTCCCTTCCCTCCGAGCTTAGTGCTCAAGGCACTTATACGGTGACCTACTCTGTCGTTGACCAGAATAACCATATGAATAATACCGCATATCCCGATATGTATGCAAATTTTCTGCCGCTGCGAAATAAAAGAATGGAAAGCATCAGCATTTCCTATCTTAGCGAGGCTCCGGCAGGCGATACGCTTACCGTTATGAGAGGATATTTTGACGGCGCATATTATTTTCGAACCGTCCGCAGTGACGGCAAGGTAAACTCGGAGGCGGAAATACGCCTTGCGGATATTTAAGAGAGATATATTGCAAAAATTGCTGAGTTTATGTCAAATTGTCAAAAAATGCGACTTTTTTTGATTTTTCACTATGTTTTTCTTTCGTTTTGAAGTGTTTCATTCAGAAACGAGGGCTTGTACTGCTCGATTTTCTCATTAGTTAACACTATTGCTTCTTTATACGCATTGATTTATAGCAATATTTGCAATAGTGTCGATTTGTGACGGCGAAAAGGGTTAATAAAACGCATTTTTCTTTACGACAAAGATTTTGTTTTTGTGATAAACTTTAAGTAGGTACAAAAACAATTTCAGAGGAGTAAATATGGAAGCTACCACGAAAACCATAAGATGCGAAACCGTAACCAAGGACGGCATAGATTATAGGTACGAGCTGAAAATTTCCGAAAGCAAAAGCATTGCCAGCTACGGAATTAAGCTATATTCCGTGTGCATAGAAATGCATAACAGAGAAAGCTTTACTTCGAACAAAACCGGTGGACTTTTTTCGAACAAAGACGAGGCGGTAAGATTTTTTGAGCGCCTCGTTGACAATCTGGCAACTCCCGGCAACCTTCCTTACATAGTAGAGGACGAATTTTCAAGTTAATTTAGAAACGCAATAAAAAGCTTCAGGCATAGACACTGTATCATTCTGTAGTGTCTGTGCCTGAAGCTTTTTCAATTTACAACACTTTAGGTCAAAACCTATAATACTATGCTTTTCCTGGTTTTATCTAGGCAAAAGATTTCATTGCGTTTTTTTCTGAACCTTTCCGTCCCTTCATATTTTTTCGGGTAACGTCTTTGTTTTCAAATATTGCTCGTAGGCATCGCAAATTCCCTTCACGTCATCGCCGAAGGTTATCTGCCTGCCCTTATCGAGCCAGAGTATTTTATTGCACATTGAGCGCACCTGCGATATAGAATGCGAAACCAGTATCGTTGTTGCTCCGCCCTTTATAATAGCCTTCATTTTTTTCTCGCTTTTCTTTCTGAAGGAGCCGTCACCCACTGAAAGAACCTCGTCAAGAATGAGGACGTCCGGGTTAACGAGAGAGGCTATTGAAAAGGCAAGTCGGGATTTCATTCCGGACGAAAGCTGTTTAAAGGCTCTGTCCTGAAATTCCGTAAGCTCCGCAAATTCTATTATAGCCTCGTAGGTTTCGTCCATAAAGGCTTTAGTGTAGCCGAGTAAAGCGCCTCTAAGATACGTGTTTTCCTTAACCGTGAGGTCGCCGTCAAATCCGCTTCCAAGCTCAAGCAGCGCAGCTATTTTTCCGTTGCAATAAACTCTGCCCTCGGTTGGAATCATTATTCCCGAAATGGCTTTGAGCAGGGTTGATTTTCCCGCTCCGTTAGTTCCTATTATGCCGAGCATATCTCCGGGATTTATGGAAAAGGTTATATTTCTGTCTGCCCAGAACTCACGCACCTTATACTTGCGGGTTATCTTTTTTATTAAAAATTCTTTGATTCCGATTTCCTTTAAATCTCCGACAACGTATTTTATCGAAACGTTTTCGCAGGAAATTATCGGCTTTATGTTATTCTCGTTTGCCATATCGGCTCCTTATACGTAATAAAGGAATTTGTGATTGTATTTCTTATAGATAAACGCTCCGACCAAAAAGAAGAAAACTGCATAGCCTATCGCAAGGCCGTGAAGCTTCAGCGAAGGCACCTCTGCATTCAGAACTACTATTCTGAAATATTTTATATACACGAAAACGGGATTTAAATGGAACAGGCTTTTCATAGGCTCCTCAAACGCAGCCGGGTCGTAGAAAATCGCAGACAAATACATAAGAAGCAGAGTGAAAACGCTCCAAAGATACTGTATATCTCTGAACAATACGTAAAGCGCCGATAGTATAAGCCCCACTCCGAGATTAAATACTACAATACAGATAATAGGTACTATAAGTAATAGAAAATAAGGCGTTATAGCAACTCCGTCAATAATGCAAAATGCAAGAAAAACAAGAAATGTCAGTCCGAAATTTATAAGAGATGAAACGTTTCTCGAAAAAAGAAACAGATATTTCGGAACGTTTATTTTTGTAAATATCGAGGCATTTGCTAAAAGCGAGGACATTCCGCCGTTAGTAGCATCGTTAAAAAAAGAAAATATTATATTTCCGCAGAAAAGAAAAATAGTGTAATGCTCCATTTCTCTTCCGAAAAATTCTATAAATACGACTCTCATTACAAGCAAGGTAAGAAGGGGCGAAAGAACGCTCCATAGCATACCTAAGTACGTCCGCTTATATTTCTTTTTAAAATCCCTTTTTACCAGCTCTGAAAAAAGAAACTTATTTTCCTTTAATCTTGAAAGCATTTTTTCTCCTAAATCCGTTTTATAAACAACGTATATATTTTTATCAAAAAAGCCAAGCAATAAACATATTATAACATTATCATAGTAAAAAGTCAACCTAGGCAAATTTATTGCTTTTACTGACGTTTTTTTGCGGTTTTTCGGGGCATAATAACATAAAAAACAGAGAGGTAGATTTATGGTAGCAGGACTTTTTCGGGGAGATTACAAAAAATATACCGTTCTCACGCTGATTATGCTTATCGCCGCTTTGGGAGCCGGTTTTTTATGGCATTTCCTTTTCGAGCTTTCCAAGGACAACTTCTTTGTAGGTCTTTTCACTCCGGTAAACGAAAGCGTTTGGGAGCATCTGAAGCTTTTATTCTTCCCTTTCATTCTTACTATGATAATAGAATATTTCATTTACGGAAAGGACGTTTATAATTTTTTCTCCTCAAAGCTTTTCGGAATAAGCGTTGGAATAATAACCGTCATTACAAACTATTATACCACGGTGGGCGCATTTGGAATAAACAATATGGCTGTTAACATCGGAATTTTCATATTCTCCGTTATTATCTCGTATATTCTTTCTTATTACAGAATGATAAAGGGCGGAAAAATTGGTGGCGGACTTTGGGAAAGCGCTTCGATATTTATTCTTGCAATTTATTTTTCTCTTTTTCTCATTTTCACCTATTATCCGCCACACATCCCGCTTTTCCGTGACCCTACGACTATGAATTATTCCATATTTAAATAGTTGAAAAAAACCGCAATAGCAACGTGTCCGCAAGGACGGTCGCAGTGAATTGCCCTCGTGGGCATAAATAGCACTACGGTGCGTGAATTGCCTTCGGCATTATAAAATACGGGCAATTCAATTCATTATTTTGCTTTTGTGTCCGCAAAAGCAGTGCTTGTAAAGAAAAAAAGAGGACAGAGAAACGTCAAAATTTCTCTGTCCTTTTCCTGTCGGTAGGTGTTTTATAAAAAACTATCCTTTAGAATGACGACCTATTTCGGTGCTTTTTTCAAAGGCGTCCTTAATTTAACATAGCCTTTAGTTCGTCCTCGCTTATGACCGGGACGCCAAGCTCCTTTGCCTTAGTAAGCTTTGAGCCCGCTTCCTCTCCCGCAACAACGTAAGAGGTCTTTTTTGAAACAGAGCCGGACACCTTGCCGCCGTTTTGCTTTATAAGCTCGGAGGCTTCGTCTCTTGTCATCGTAGGCAGAGTTCCTGTCAAAACGAAGGTCATACCCGCAAGGGTGTCAAGCTTTTCACTTGCTGATGCATCGGTTTTCAGCCCCAGCTCCTTCAGCCTTTCACAAAGCTCTTTTGAGCTTTCATCGTTGAAAAATTCAACCAGCGCATTAGCCGTTATTTCTCCGATGTCCGAAACCTGCATATAATCCTCTTTAGACGCTTCCATACAAGCGTCAAGAGTTCTCAGCTTGGCGCTTATTACCTCTGCCGCAACCTCACCAACCTGGCGAACGCCAAGAGCATACAGAAGCCTTTCAAGGCCTCTGCCTTTAGATGCTTGTATTGCGGAGATGAGATTTTCAGCACTTTTTTTACCCATACGGTCAAGCCCCTCGATATCCTCTGCCTTTAAGGTATAAAGGTCGGCTATTCCGTCAATTTTGCCGTTTGAAATCAAAAGCTCTACAACCTGAGGGCCAAGGCCGTCTATATTCATCGCTCCCTTAGAGGCAAAATGAACTATTCTTCGTGATTTTTGCGCAGGACAGCCGGGAAAAACGCATCTCGTTGCAGCTCCGTCACCCGCTTCGTCACGAATTACGGGGTGATTGCAGGAGGGGCAAAAAGTCGGCATCTCAAACGCCTTTTCCGTTCCGTTTCTCTTTGATTTTACGCTTTCGACTATTTCGGGAATTATTTCTCCCGCCTTGCGAAGTATTACGGTATCGCCTATGCGGATATCCCTCTCGCTGATAAAATTTGCATTATGAAGCGTTGCTCTTGAGACCGTGGTTCCCGCAAGGCGAACCGGGGCGAGATTTGCCGTTGGAGTAAGAACTCCCGTTCTGCCAACCTGAATATCCACGGAAAGCAGTTTTGTTTCCTTTTCTTCGGGGGGATATTTATATGCGACTGCCCATTTCGGTGTGCTCGTTCCCTCTCCTACGGTTTCTCTTGATGAAAGGTCGTTCACCTTAATTACCGCTCCGTCCATATCAAAAGTGCTTTCCGCACGCAGCTCTCCGAGCAGCCGCACGTGCTCAGCTATCTTCTCATATCCCTTTAAGGTTTTTCTGTACGGAAGAACGGTAAAGCCAAGCTCACAGAGTCGATTAAGCGATTCCTCGTGGGTTTTGCATACTCTGCCGTCCGTATACAGCTCTCCCTCTTGAAGATTAAATACGAATATCGCAAGCTTTCTTTGAGCGCAAACGGCGGAATCCAGCTGACGCAGAGAGCCTGCCGCAGCGTTTCTGGGGTTTGCAAACAGACTCTGCCCCTCTGCTTCTCTTTTTGCATTCAATTCGGAGAATACTGCACGCGGCATATACACCTCTCCCCTGACAACCAGGTGAGGTATTTTTTCGTTAAGCATAAGCGGAATCGTTTTAACGGTTCTGAGATTTTCCGTTACGTCCTCGCCCACCGTTCCGTCACCTCTCGTTGCACCGCTTACGAAAACGCCGTTTTCATAGGTAAGGGATACTGAAAGTCCGTCAATTTTAGGCTCCACTGAATATTCGGCTTTTCCTAAAATTCCGTCTATTCTGCTTATAAATTCAAAAAGCTCGTCATAGGAAAAAACGTCCGTCAGGCTTCCCATTCTTACCGTGTGGGCGTATTTCTCAAATTTATCAAGAGCTCTTCCTCCCACTCTTTTTGTAGGCGAGGTCGGACTGTCAAGCTCCGGAAATTCCGACTCAAGCTCAGTAAGCTCCCGAAACATTGCGTCATACTCGTAATCGGATATTTCGGGCGCATCGTTTTCATAGTAAAGCTTCGAATTATAATCTATAGTTTCCCTAAGATATTTTATTCTTTTTTGCGCATCTTGTTTGTTCATATAAAACTCCGAAACAATCTTTTTATTTGCCTATATTTTATCACTTTTTTATCACTTTGTCAATTAAAATAATATATACTTTCGGCTTTTTCCGACTTTATTTAAAAGAATTGAATTATGATATCTTCCTTAATTCATTTTTCTCTTTTTCGAGCTTTTTTTATGCCGTTTTTGCAATATTTTGATTATTGACATTCACCCCTAAAGGAGTATAGTTTTAGTTGTAATTATTATTTTTTCGGAGAAAGACTTATGAATACACGCCAAGACTCAAAAAAAAGAAGCCTTCGTTTTTTAAATTCTTAAAACACTTTTCTTTTTTAAACCTCGGCATACTGATGATGTCAACCGGTATGTATTTCTTTAAGGCAGCGAACGGATTTGCCACCAGGGGTGTTAGCGGTATTTCAATTCTTTTGGCTAAGCTTCTACCATTCTTCTCCCAGGCCACCTATATGATGGCTATAAACATATTTTTGCTTATTCTCGGAGTTATAATTCTAGGCAAAAAGTGCGGAGCGCTCACCTTTTACTGCTCACTTATGATGTCGCTCGAAAACTGGCTGTTCGAATATTTCATTCCCCTCTCCGCTCCCTTGACCGAGCATACCCTGCTAGAGCCGGTTTACGCAGTCGGGCTGACCGGCATCGTCACCGCTATAATTTTTAAATGCAACGCTTCCTCGGGCGGTACGGATATAGTGGCTCTTATCTTAAAGAAATACACGCATATGAACGTTGGCGAGGCGCTTCTCATTTCCGATTTCATTATTGCGGCTTCTACCGTTTTTATATACGGAATAGAGGTGGGATTATTCTCCCTTCTCGGACTTTTTGATAAGGTTTTCATTGTTGACGACCTGCTCGATTCAATGAATATGTGCAAGGCCTTTACCATAATCACCGCTAAGGCCGAGGAAATATACCCCCATTCCTTCATTATTATAACTAAGACTAGCGAAATTATGGGCAAGGGCTTCCGTGACGTATAGCAAAAGCATAAATTAAGAGAAGCGAGAGCTTAGGATTTGGTTTTTTGCCTTATACTGCTCTCGCTTTTTTTGCTTTTCCGTTAAACTAAATCAAAAATTTTATTTTTTTACGCAGGGTATTGATTTTTCGATATCATTATGATATCATTATAATAGCTTCAATCACTCTTTGAATTTACGAAAGGAGATTTTTGTGAAAAATATAATTGAAATTAACGGTTTAAGCAAAAGCTTTGGAGATATTAAAGCAGTTGACGGCATTAGCTTTAAAGTAAAGGAAGGGGAGCTTTTCGCCTTTCTCGGCATAAACGGAGCCGGAAAATCGACAGCTATAAATATTATGTGCGGTCAGCTGCCTAAGGATTCGGGCAGTATCGTTATAAACGGAGAGAGCCTTGACGGAAATATAGATTTTATCAAGGGGGAGCTTGGCGTTGTTTTTCAAAGCTCGGCTCTTGATATGCCCCTTTCGGTTTATACTAACCTTGAAAGCAGAGCTGCACTTTACGGAATAGTCGGAGATGCTTTCAAGAAAAGGCTTGCCGAGCTTGCAGAAATGCTTGATTTTTCCAATCTGCTTTCACGCACTGTCGGAAAGCTTTCGGGCGGTCAGCGCAGAAGAATAGATATTGCCCGGGCGCTGATTCACCACCCTAAAATTCTTATTCTTGACGAGCCTACAACCGGACTTGACCCTCAGACGAGAAAAACACTTTGGAATGCGGTTTCATTCTTGCAAAAAAGCGAAAATATGACGGTTTTTCTCACCACGCATTATATGGAGGAGGCCGCCGAGGCAGACTACGTAGTTATACTCGACAGCGGAAAGATAGCAGCCGAGGGAACTCCGCTGGAATTAAAAAATGCTTATACGGGAGATTTTATTTATATATACGGTCAGGACGAGGACGCTGTCAAATCGCTCGGCTTTGACTACGAGAGGCTGAGAGATGCATTCAAGATATCGGTGCCAAGCACGGCTGCCGCAACCGAGCTTATATCAAGGCGTCCGGAGCTTTTCTCTGATTTTGAGGTAACTAAGGGAAAAATGGATGACGTTTTTCTTGCCGTTACCGGAAAAAAGCTTATGGGAGGTGAGGAAAAATGAGCATCATAATGACTCTTATCAAAAGGAACGTTAAGCTTTTCTTTAAGGATAAGGCAATGTTTTTCGTTTCTCTCATAACGCCCGGCATTCTGCTCGTTCTCTACTCTACCTTTCTCGGAAATGTTTACCGTGACGCCTTTACCTCAAATCTTCCCTTAGGCTTCGTAATAGAGGAGAGCCTTATAGACGGGCTTGTTGCGGGACAGTTGACCTCGTCAATTCTTGCCGTTTCTACCGTTACGGTTGCCTTTTGCGCCAACTTTTTAATGGTTCAGGACAGGGCAAACGGAACCGCAAAGGACCTTTTGATATCCCCGGTTAAATCAACCGCTCTTTCATTAAGCTATTATATCGCCGCATTGATTTCAACACTTATTATATGCTGCACCGCTACTGCGCTTTGCCTCGCTTATATTGCGATAGTAGGCTGGTATTTATCGTTTACTGACGTTTTGCTTTTATATCTTGACGTAATTCTGCTCGTTCTTTTTGGAACTGCCCTTTCCTCAATAGTAAGCTTCTTTCTCTCAACTCAGGGACAGATATCCGCAGTTGGTACTATTATAAGCTCGGTTTACGGATTTATTTGCGGAGCTTATATGCCGATATCAAACTTTGGTGAATGGCTCCAAAAAACTGTTCTTTTCTTGCCCGGAACGTATGGAACCGCTTTGCTCAGAAATCACGCACTCGGCAGCGTTTTTGAAAAGATAAAAGATACCGGCGTTCCCGAGGAGGTTATACGGGAAATGAAAAACGCCGTGGACTGTAATCTCTACGTTAACAACTACAGCTTCCCTCAATCAATAATGTATCTTATTTTGTGCGTAAGCACGGTTTTACTCATTATAGCGTACGTCATTATGAATTTCTACAAAAACAAAAAAAGATAAGAAAATGCGATAGCTCAAATTCAAAACGAGCTATCGCATTTAATTCTTATTTGGAAAGCTTTTCAAGAGCTGCAATTTTTACCGCAACCACAAGTATCTCACAGGCGAGAGCAAGTTCCTCGTCAGAGGGATAGGTGGGCGCTATACGAAGATTTTTATCCTCAGGGTCTACTCCGTACGGGAAGGTTGCGCCTACGTTGGTAAGAGTCACGCCTGCGCCCTTCATAAGCTCGAACACTCTTTTCGCCGTTCCGGGAAGGACGTCAAGCGAAACGAAATATCCGCCGTTAGGCTTTGTCCACTCGGCTATTCCGAGTCCTTCAAGCAAAGAAAGCTCCTTGAGGGTTATATCAAATTTTTTGCCTATGAACTCAGCATGCTTCATCATATGGGCGTGGATATCGTTTTTATCCTTAAAATATGCGGTATGGCGAAGCTGATTAAGCTTATCGTAGCCTATAGTCTGTACTCCCAGATACTTTGATATCTGCTTGAGGTTTGCGGGAGACGCCGCCATCATAGCAACTCCTGCGCCCGGAAAGGTTATTTTGGACGTTGAGGTATAATAGAATATTCTGTCAAGCGTTCCGCACTTCTCTGCCTCGCTAAACACGTCAAGAAGCGGGTCGGTCTTTTCCGTCAGGTCGTGTACTGCGTAGGCGTTATCCCACATTATACGAAAATCGGGAGCTGCACATTCCATTTTTACAAGGCGGCGCACCGTTTCATCGGAATAGGTATTGCCGGTAGGGTTGGAATACTTGGGAACGCACCAGATTCCCTTTACTTTGGAGTCACGCACCAGCTCCTCTACCATATCCATATCCGGCCCGCTTTCAATCATCGGGACAGTGATAAGCTCAAATCCAAGCGTTTCCGTTATTTTGAAATGACGGTCGTAGCCGGGAGCTACGCATATCCATTTAAGACCTTCCTCACGGCACCAGGGGCGCTCAGAGCCGAGAACACCGAAAAGCATTGCACGTGCAAGTGTGTCATACATAAGCTGAAGCGATGAGTTTCCGCCTACGTATATATACTCGGTTTTTAGTCCAAGCATATCGGAAAAGAGTCTTTTCATTTCGATTATTCCGTCAAGCCCTCCGTAATTTCGGCAGTCCATTCCCGTTTCGGAAAAGCATTTCTCTCTCGGACAGGATTCCGAAAGCAGAGGCAGACTTATATCAAGCTGGTCAGAATTCGGCTTTCCTCTCGAAAGATCGAGGGAAAGTCCTCTGGAAGCGTATTCCTCATATTTTTTACGAAGCTTTGAAAGCTCCTCGTTTCTTTCACATAAAGACAGGTGTTTGTACTGCATAACACATTTTCCTTTTCCGCTTTTAAAAATTTCTTCTATTATATTATATTATTTTCAATTTTTCAAGTGTTTTTTGTAATTTCTGTCGTATTATACAGTATTTTTACG
>JAZSBB010000083.1:0-16042 GCA_045602185.1 Eubacteriales bacterium | reverse complement strand
AAAAACTGTGGTTTTCCTCAATTTTTATTGTTTTTTCTATTTTCGTTTCCTCGCTCGGTGTACCCTTGTACACTTCTCGCTCGTCAGCCAAAAATTTCTGCTATAAATTCCTTCGCCACGGTTCTGTTCTCATTAAGAATTCGCCTAAAACACAAATCTCTCCGTATTTTTTCTCTCTTTACATTGATTTTCCTGAATTCTTAATTAGACAGCCCCTGCGTTGTTTTTTTAGTCGATTTTATTCTTTAATCTTGCAAATTCCCGTTTTGATTGTAAACTTATTGAGCGTTAGCTGCAGGTTATTTGAAATATTCCTTTGCGAAATAAATATCGCTTTTAGAAACCGAAAATTCCTTACCGATAAGATAATCGAGAACGGTTTTTTCTCCCTTGAAGGAAAACCGTAGCTTATATGAATAATGCGCCTGGTATTTGTAGCCTTTCTTGCGGTCGTCTTTGTTAATACCGTACTTTCCGTCACCAATAAGCGGGTGTCCGATATGCGCCAGATGCGCTCTTATTTGATGCGTTCTTCCGGTAAGCAGCTCAACCTCGAGGAGTGCGCTATCGTCCTTTTTCGCTATTACCTTATATTTCGTTATAATATTCTTCGCATCCTTGGGCGGATTTTTGTCGTAAACCTTGACAACGTTGTTTTTATCGTCCTTTAAAAGATATCCGTATAGAGTATCCTCGGCTTTTTGAGGAATACCGTGAACTGCGGCAAGATAAAACTTGTCTATTTCTCTCTCTTTGATTTTTTCGTTAATTATTCTGAGCGCTTCTGCGTTTTTTGCCGCTATAACGATTCCGCCGGTGTTTCTGTCTATTCTGTTACAAAGCGCCGGGGCAAAGCTTTGCTCGTTTTCCGGCTTGTACTCACCCTTTTGGTATAAGTAGGCCTGAATATGCGTAATTAGCGTACTGACGGCTCCGTTTTCGTCCTCGTGAACCGAAACACCGGGGCGCTTGTCAACCAGTATGATGTTTTCGTCCTCGTAAATTACGGATAGCTTGGGAGTAATGCGGGAAAGGGAGGAGGTGTCGGTTTTCTTTTCGAAAAATTCTTCGGCAAGAAAGCACTGAACGGTATCACCCTCTTTAAGTATAACGTTTGCCTCAGTGCGCTTTCTGTTAAGCTTTATTTTTTTGAGCCTTATTGATTTATACAAAAGACTGACGGGCAAATCAAGCGTCTTCGTAACAAATTTGTCAAGGCGCTGTCCCGCATCGTTTTTTCCTATGATAAGCTCACGCATAAAAATCCCCCCGGAGAATTTGTAAATTTATTATACAATATTTTTTTACTTATTTCAATACCCAAAGCTCTTTAAAACGAAAAATATGTCTAAAAATGTGAAAAAACAAACATTTATTCCTTCAAGGAATGCAAAAAAGATAATAAAACCACCGGGTTTTTCGCCTTTCCTTGCGTAAAATGATACTTGCTTTTTTTAAAAATATATGTTATACTCAAATCTAGTTTTAATTTTTACTATAAAGGAGCTTTTTAAAATGAAAAATCCCGAGCTTGTTATAATGGCGGCAGGTATGGGCAGCCGTTACGGAGGATTAAAGCAGATTGATACCGTTGACCCCCAGGGGCACATTATAATCGATTATTCAATATATGACGCTATGCGTGCCGGCTTCCGTGATTTCACCTTTATCATAAAGAAGGAAATCGAAAAGGATTTCAGAGACGTAATGGACGCTCACCTTGAAGGCAAGGATATCAACGTAAAATACGTCTACCAGGAGCTTGATAAGCTTCCCGAGGGCTATAGCGTTCCCGAAGGAAGACGTAAGCCGTGGGGAACTGCGCACGCAATTCTCTGCTGTCTTGGCACTGTTACGGCTCCCTTTGCTGTAATAAATGCGGACGACTACTACGGCGCAAACGCATTCATAAAAATTTACGATTTTCTGAAAAACAGCACTGACGACCAAAAGTATCACTACGCAATGGTCGGGTACCGTATCAAAAACACCGTAACCGAGCAGGGAACGGTTTCGAGAGGTATTTGCGCTTCAGACGAAAACGGTATGCTTACCGAGATAGTTGAGCGCACTAAAATAGGAATAGACGGCGGAAAAATATATTTCACCGAGGACGGCGAGAATATCGAGCTTGACCCAGAAACGCTCGTTTCTATGAACCTCTGGGGCTTCACACCCTCATACATAGAAGAATGCGCAAAGCGCTTCCCGAAATTCCTTGACGAAGCAATACCCAAGAACCCTGAAAAATGCGAATTTTTCCTTCCTACGATTGTGTCCGAGCTTATCAGTGAGGGCAAGGCGGACGTAAAGGTACTTGATAACACTGATAAATGGTACGGCGTTACCTACAAAGAGGACAAAGAGGCCGTAACAAAAGCGTTTGAGAGCCTCAAAGCAAAGGGCGTATATCCCAACGAATTCTGATAAACCGAAGGAGCGTTCAGATATGCTTAAATCTATGAATAGGGCGGTTCACTTTGATTTCCATACCAACAGAGGTATATACGATTTCGGAGCTAAGTTTGACGCTGAAAAATTTGCCCGTCAGTTAACTGACGCCAGAGTTGGATACATAAATCTGTTTGCTCAGTGCAATCTTGGATTTTCCTATTATCCAACGGAAATAGGCGTACCTTATCCCACAATGAAGGGGGATATGTTCGGCGAGGCTCTGAGAGCTTGTAAAAAAGCAGGAATAGGCGTCAGCGCATACGTGAATATAGGGTTAAATCACGAGCAGGCGGTTCTTCACCCCGAATGGCTTAAAATGAATAAAGAGGGCCAGACCTATAATTTTGCCGAGGGCGGAAATTATTTCCGCAGAATGTGCGTAAACACGGGATATCACGATTACGTGGTTTCGGTAATAAAAGAAATAGTGAATAAGTACGACCCCGATGGATTTTTCTGCGATGGCATAACCTTAAAGCCCTGCTACTGCCGTAAGTGTATGAACGATATGCTTGAACGTGGGATAGACACCACGGACGAGGCTGCCGTAACGAAATTTGCTGACGAGCAGCTTGTAAGAATATGCCAAGATATACGGAATGCGGTTCCGCAGGGAAAAAGGCTTTGCCTCGTGCCGATGCCTCAGCATTACGTTGACAAAATGAACACGCATTACGAGGTTGAATGTCTGCCTTCCGTTTGGAGCTACGATTTCTTTGTGGCGCACACTGCGTTTGCACGTCCTCTTTACGACAGCGTTCTTTATATGAACGGAAGGTTTCAAACCGACTGGGGCGACCTTGGCGGTTATAAGGGCAGGGCGGCTATTGAAAACGATTTTTATGACGCCTTGTGTCAGGGAGCGACCACCTCGCTCGGCGACCATCTGCACCCGGCAAGAAATCCTATAGACGATATCTTCAAGGACCTGGGCGAGATGTACGCAAAAATCGAGAGCTACGAAAAATGGACGGATAAAGCGAAATTTATTCCCGAAATGGCGCTTCTTTCCGATTGCCGTTGGCTTGGCGATGCCCATAACGGTGCGGCAAGAATGCTCTCGGAGTTGAAATATAGCTTTGACATAGTTGACGTTAATCGGGATTTTTCAAAATACGATTTGTTAATTCTGCCCGATGAAATAACCGTAACCAATGCGCTGAAGGAAAAGCTGAAGGCTCACCTTCTGCAAGGCAAAAAAATAATATCAAGCGGAATATCGGGACTCGCTGCAGACGGCAGCGGATTTGCGCTTTGTGACTGGGATTTTGAATATCTCGGCCCGGACCCTGAAAACAAAGCTTATTATTCTCTCTCCTTTGAAGAAAAGGGACTTGCCAAAATGCAATATTCAATGTATTGCCAGGGTATCCTTATGAAGAAAAAAGCGGGCGGACGCTCTCTTGCGGCGCACGTGTCGGCATATTTTAACGATGGCTATAACGGCAGAGATTATCTTTTTTACACTCCGCCGACAAAGGAAAGTGGCGCCGATGCGGCTATTATAAACGCAAAGGGAAACGTGGCGCATATCTCCTTCCCGGTATTTTCTTCGTATCTTTCTACCTTTGCTCAACCGCATAAGGCGCTCGTGAAAAAAATTCTCTCAATAATGTATCCCGACAATCTGATAAAGGCGGAAAGCCTTCCGGATACGGCAAGAGCAACGCTTACGGGCTGCTCCGAATATAAGCTGTTGCACGTCAAGGTAACCTATCCTGAGCTTCGTGGAAAAATGGGCATAATAACCGAGCATACGGAGCTTATCGGAGGAAAGAAGATATCAGTAAAGGGAGAATACAAAACAGTCAAAAAGCTTCCGGAAGGCGAGACGGTTGCCTCCGAAATCGAAGACGGCTACACGGTTATAACCCTGCCGGACATAGTCGGCTACGAAATGTTTTTACTTAAATAAGCTATGGGGAATAACGTGAAAAAATATTTAAAATTAGTCTTACTTTTCCTCTTTATCTCGCTTTAAATGTCTGCTCTGGCATTTTCGACTTACGCCGCCGAGGAAAATACTTATACGGTTACCTGGCAGATAGGGGACTATAAGGTCACGGAGCAGTATCAATACGGAGAAACTCCGTCATTTAAATCAAACGTTCCCTATTATGATGAGGAGCTTGATTATTATCTTATTCCTTCGGGAGAAAGGCTTCTTTGCATAAACGGCTGGAATAACACAATCGGACCCGTAAAGAAAAACGTAACCTACGTTGCACAAGCATCTCAGTGCTATTTCTCCTTTACCGATACTGTAGACGGGGAAACCGCCACTGTATATTACACCGAGGCCACTCTGGGAAAAGCCTTTTCGCTTACGAAGGGAGTTGCTCACGTAAAGCTATACGATGACGTCTTTACGATAAACGAGAATCCATTCGCTGTCCCTAAAGGCAAAACGCTTTACCTCGACCTAAACGGATATTATTATTCGAGAAGCGGTTACGGAAATGACAACAATAATAAAATGAGCAATTTCATCGTATATAGCGGAGCAACCTTTTACCTTTATTCTTCACGTGAGGGCGGAAGGGTGTATAACAGTTATCTAAACTGGGCGGGCGGCTCTCCATCTTCTCAAAGCGCAGCGGTATTCGGTATAGGAACTGACGCTAAGGTTTATATGGGAGAGGTAACCTATGACGGAATAACCTACCCGGGAGATAATCTTTCTATTTATACTGCGACAATGATATATTCGGATGTCAGCGCACGTGGTGCGATGTATATAAACGGTGGCACGTATAACGCAACTTTAGCAGATGCCGCCGGAATGTTCGTAGTAAAAAGCAAGGATTTCGTAATCGAAGGAAACGATGCGCTTATAACCTCAGCCAGCGCAGCCTTTTTCCGTATGGGCGAAAACGAGAAAACAAATAAGGAAGACGCAATAAATTTGAAATTCAAAAACTGCATTTTCAAAAGCGATTCCTCACAAACAACGGCTCTTATCTACGGCGCTTCGGGTGAAATTCCTTTCAAAATCAGATTTGACGGCTGCACGTTTATGGTTAATCCGAATACTGATTTCGTCAGATGGACTTATGTCGGAGCGGGCTGCAGCTTCCCGATAGGAGCGGATACAACGACACTGCGCTTTGACGAAGGACTCTATACCTGGCAAAGCGACATTGAAAGAAAAGTACAGTATAATGCAAATACATTTTCCTTTGACGACAAGTCGAAGGGAGTCTCTATTATCAACGATTCCTCCTTTGTGCCAAAGGCAAAAACCGGAACGCTTTCGGGCTGGATTTACTTTGGAGAAGGCTCGGTAGAAGCTCAGTCCTCGGTCGTTATAGGAGATGGCTTCGAATATCATTTTTATCTTCCGAAATCCGCTTACGGAATAGGCGGAAGACTCACGCTTGACGGTGTTGAAACCGACTATACCGTAAAAACCGAAACCGTTGAAGGCGAGGAGTATTACGTAATAAAAATAGCAAGAAAAAATCCTATAAATACCGCCAAAACGGTAGTTGCGGAGCTTTCGGCAACCAGATTAAACGGCAAACCTTACACTGCAAAAAGGGAGCTTTCCGTGGCTCGTTATATGGACGTTGTTATTTCTGACGAGGAGCTTATTGACTCGCATACTCTTGCGTATAATTACCTTAAATACGTAGATGCGCTCTGCGACTACAAAAAGATTGATGCCCACAGCCTTAAAAAAATAATAATCAAACACGCCGATAAATTTGAAGACGGGGAGCCTATAGAGCTTGGCGAAATAACCGAGGACCTTACCGCTGCCTCAAAATTCTTCCACTCGGTAAAGATAAACGTTTCAAACGAGCCGAAGCTCGTATTTTTGGTAAAGCCGAATGCGCAGGGCTCAGCAAGACTTACGTACACGGATATTGACGGTGCGGAAAAAACGGTTCTTGTAGAAAGGTCGCTTCTCACCGAAACGGAAACGGATAACGGACTCGTTTATAAGAAATTCGAGATTCCTTTAGGAACCAAAATAAACTTTTCGGTAACGATAAAAACCTTCAGCTCGGGCGCAGAAACCGGAACTGCGGTTTATAATCTTGCGACCTACGTAAATCGGATAGAAAAAACGAATCCGAGCGCATACACACGTGAATTTGTAAATCTCATCGAGAGAATGGCGATGTTCTTCGATGAGTTAAAAAATCAAACGCAAAATAATTAATTGAATTATAAAAAAGAGAACTAGCGGAAAACGAAAACGCCCCAAACGTAATCTTTGGGGCGCATTAATCCGTACGGTTCTCTTTTTGTCTTTTATTTATTCAATATGGTTTTTTCTTTGATTGAAGCCTATCACGCAAGGCTCGAGCTTATCTGCCTCTGTACGTTTTATGATTTGGCGAATTGCTTTTTCTGAAATCCTTCGGTGTCATTCCGGACATTTTCTTAAAAAAGCGGGTGAAATAATGTATGCTTTCGAAATTAAGCTCCTCGGCGATTTTCGTAAAGGTGTCTGTGGAGCTTAAAATTTTATATTTCGCCTTTTCAAATTTTTTCTCGTTCACGAATTCGATAAGCGTTTTTCCCGTGTTTCTCTTGAAATCACGGCAAAGAGTTGCTCTGTTCGTCTTAAACAAGAAAGCTAGCTCGTCTATGGTTATCTTTTCGAGATAATTGTCCGCAACGTAGGCTATTATTTCATTTATGAGAAGGGGCGCTTCGCCTCCGCCCTCCTCGGAATTAACGCTGAAATTGTATTCTCTGACAAGCTTAATTAGAAAGTATTCCAAAAGGATTTTGAGCATCTGCTCAGAGGCAAAGAGCTGATGTCTTTTCTTTCTCATATCATACACCGGAACGTTGTATGGCGGCATAAAAACGTTTCGCCCCTCCTTGACGATTTCGGCGAGTTTTTTTACGTTTGAATCTCCAAGCAGCAGCGGCATTTTTGAAAAAGCGTCAATTCTGTGGGAATTGCATTCGAAGCCGATAATGATAACCTCAGGAGAGCTTTCAGAATTGCAGGATAAGGAATGAAGAATATCCGGCCTATGTACTATCATTTCGTTTTTTGAAAGCGTTCCGCTGTAGTCCTCCGAATTAATGCAAAGAACACCTGAATTTACGAAAACAAGCTCGTAAAACGGGTGCTTTTCATTAAGGGTGGTAAAATCGCTTTGAAATTCAAAAAAATGGATGTTGACTATGCCTGTAACGTTTATGGTGTCGTTAAGTCTTTTAGTTACGTATTCCATAGCTAGATTATACATTAAAAAATTGTATTTGTCAATAAAAATATTTACGAAAGTGTAAAAAAATTTAACGATTTTGTAAATACAAACCGAAAATATAATAGTATAATATAGACACAACCCCAAAAAAAAAAAACATAAAGGAGATTAAAATTATGCAGAGAGTATGCATTCCCGATTGGGAATATCAGGAAAGAATTAAGAAGGCAGCTAAAATGGTTGCTGACAGAGGTCTTGACGTTATGCTCGTTTGCTCAACAGAGAGCGACTATGCAAACGCAAGATATTTCTCGGGCTTCTGGCCTCTTTTTGAGAGAGCAGGCGTAGCAATCAGCGCAACTGGTGACGCAGCGCTTCTCGTTGGACCGGAGTCGGCAATTTTCGGTAAGGATAGAAGTAAGATTGATAAGGTTTTCGTTCTTAAGGAATTCCGTGGGTCTGCTGACCCCTCTTACCCCGAGCTTATCCCCAACACGTTTGGCGAAGCATTCAAGGCAATCGGAGTTAAGGGTGACAACATTAAAATCGGTCTTGGAAGCTACGTTGAATGCACCCTTCCTATCTACGAAGGACTCAAGGAAGCATATCCTAAGGCTGAAATCACAGTATGCAACGACATAATGGTTAACCTTCGTAAGATAAAGAGCGAGAACGAGCTTGCTTGTATCAAGGAAGGCTTCCGTATCGTTGAGATAGCAACCGATGAGGTTATCAAGGCTTTGAAGCCCGGCGTAACCGAGCTTCAGATGGTTGGCGTAGCTCAGAGAGTTATCTATGAGCACGGAGCAGAGTACGAAGGACTTCCTATGTACGTATTCTCCGAGGAAAGCACCCGTCACGCAATCAGCCGTTCCTGTTACAGGGAGATAAAGAAGGGCGATATCGTTCAGCTTAACCTCTCCGCTAAGATAGACGGTTATTCTCCCGCAATCGGTCTTCCCGTAGTAATGGGCAAGCTTGAGGGTGAGCGCCGTGACATCGTTGAATTCTGCCGTCAGCAGCACGAGTGGACCTGCGAGCAGATTAAGGCTGGCGTTGTAGCAAGTGATATTGCAAAGCAGTTCCTTCAGAACTTTAAGGACGCAGGCTATGAGAAGAACTACGTTTACGGTCCCTGCCACGGAACCGGTATGATAGAGGTTGAGGCTCCTTGGATGGAAACCTCCTCCGACTATAAGCTTGAAGAAAATATGACCTTCCAGGTAGATACATACATCTCCGGACCTACCTTCGGTTGCCGTTGGGAGAAGGGTATCGCAGTTAAGAATGGCGGTTACGAGTCTTATACCGACTATCTTAAGAAGGGCATTATAGAATTGGAGTTCTGATATGAGTGCTTGCGGTAAGAAAGAATGGATAATTCCCGATTGCGAGCTTCCCCCCGAGGGCGAAGGCGTAATGAAGGGACACGAGAGTGTTATCGTTGTAAACGACAGTGATGAGGTAGCTACCATAAAGGTTAAGATTTTCTTTCCCGATAAGGCTCCCTACGATGCTATCGAATGGATAGTTGAGCCTCAGCGAGTAAGATGCTTCCGTATGAATAAGCCTGAGGATATGTCGGGTTACGTAGTTGAAAAGGAAGTTCAGTACGCAATGAAGCTTTCGAGCAGCTGCAATATAGTAGTTCAGTATGGCAGACTTGACAACCGTCAGGTTAACCTTGCGTATTACACAACTCTCGGTTATTAATTTATTTAAGCAAAACCAAAAACAAAACGGGCGAGGTATAGATAACTCTGTACCTCGCTTTATTTTTGTCCGTATTTATCAAATTTATCAAAAAAACGCAGTTGAAAAGCCGCGTTTTTCTTAAAATTTCGTTGCTTTAATTCTAGAGTCAGGCTCTGTATGAATCGTATCTGCCGAGGCAGTCTCGCTCAAGTGCGGCAATAAAAGCGTCCGCCTCGTAAGCAACGCAGTTCCAAAGCTTGTCAGCGTTAAATAACCGTTTTTCCTTGCCGTCCTCGCAAACGAAGGCGTCCTTTGCCGAAGGAGAGATTATTAAAATTTTTCTGTTGTCGCCGGGAAGGGAATAATCGAATTTCGTTTGCAGGGTTATATTATGCTTTTTGGTGCCCAGTCTATGTCTGAAATATCCGTCACGCTCGGTGGTAAAGCATACGGGAACACGGTATCTCGGATTTCCTATAACTATGCAGTCGAACCTTTTTTCTTCCCCTACAATCGTGAAATGGCATTTTATTTTTGCCGAAAAAAGCGAAGCGTAGGGATTTTTTATATCGCAGAGCTCATAGTTTAACTCCCGTATCTTTTCGGTAAGCTTTTTTATAAAGCGCCTCCTTTTTAGTATCGCAAAAAGGACTTTCAAATACCAAAAAGTGATAATTACGAGAATTACCGTCAAAATAAAAACCGGAACAGTCATAGCCAGAGCCAACGAGGCTGTAAGACTGAAAATCGTCATAGCGATATACGCCACGATAGGCAAAAACGGAAGGCATATAGGATAAAATATCACTATAAACAGTATTCTGAAAATGAGACGTGGTTTGTTTTCAATGACGTCAAGATTTGCGGTTCTGTATAGCTCCCTCCAGTATCTTACGGCTTCAAGCCTCTGCCATAAGCATAAGACAAAAACCAAGGGGAGAATAATCAACGCCGGGAAAATACCCGAGGAATAGGGTGAGCGTCCTTCGCCCAAATAGAACATACCGAATATTTCGGGCATAGCTCCGAGTAAGGCAGAAATGGTGATAACAGTAGAGATACCCAAAGCCTCGCCGAAAAACGATTTGCACATAAAAATCTGTTTAAGGGAGGGTAGAGTTCCCTTTACGGCAGATGTTTGGCAAAGAATTTCATCTCTTGAATTAGCATCGTACGTAAGTGAAATTCCGATAGCGGAATTATATACGAAAAGCGAGGCGATAAAGCATATAATATATATTACGAAATTATCTAGCCTGCCGAACATAGAATCCCCAACGTATCTTTGCCAGGTAGAAAAGGAAACCAAAAGCTTTAATCCTAACGTTAAAGCTCCAACTACAACACCCTTCATAAAAGAAATATAGAAGGGGCGTTTTCGAATAGCGATTTCGTTATCCATAAAGGCCTCCTTCTATATTAATATTTAATTTATGCTTCTCCCATAAGCTTCTTTACGGAAGCTGCTATAAGCTGAGCGGTTCCCTCTATGCCGAGAGTAGAGGAGTTGATAGCCATATCGTAGTTATCGTATTTTCCCCACTTGTTACCGGTATAGAAATTGTAGTATGACGCCCTTCTTTTGTCGGTTTTATTTATAATATCTATTACTTGAGAGGATTTTATTTCCGGGTGGCGCATAGCAACTCGTTCTTTTCTATGCTCAAGGTCGCCGTAAACGAAAATTCTGTAAAGTCCCTCGATATCTCTTAAAACGTGGTCGGAGCATCTGCCTATAATAACGCAGCTTCCGTTTTTAGCATATTCCTTTATAACCTCTGACTGAAGGATAAAAAGCTTATCGTTTATGGGCATTTTGTAACCGAAATGCATTGACGTTCCTATAACGTTTGAGCCCATAGCAAGAGTGTAAAGCAGGCTGTTTGCGGCAGATTCGTCAGCGCCCTTAACAACATCTTCGTTAAGATTACCCTTTTCGGCGGCAGCGGTTATAATCTCTTTATCGTAAATCGGAATAGAAAGCAGCTGTGCAACCCTCTCACCGATTTCTCTTCCGCCGCTTCCGTATTGACGTGCGATAGTTATTACAATGTTCTTTGCCATAAAGACTCTCCTTTAAAAAGAATTCTGACTAACAACATTATAACAAAAAAACCAAGATTTGTAAATAGTTTTTTGATACTTTTTCACTGTTTTTTATAAATTATGTTGCAAAAGAGACGCAACTATGGTAAAATTGTACTATAAATAAGCGGATTAATATTTCAAAAGAAATGCAGAGGGAGAATAATGAAGCTTGCAAGATCTTCTATGATAACTAAAATAGATGCCTTCTCGGCAGAGAAGCTGAACCTTTCGGTAAAGGAGCTAATGAAAAAGAGCGGAGAAGCGGTCGCAGATGCGGTAAGAATGCGTGTTCCCAAGGGCGAAAGTGTTATAGTCCTTGCCGGAAAGGGAAATAACGGCGGTGACGGATATGCGGCGGCAGTCAGCCTTATGGACGAATATAGCGTAAAGGTTATAGACGTTTTTGGAAAAGGTCAGAAAAACGAAGCCGGGCAGTATTTTCTAGAGCTATATCTAAAGAGGGGCGGGGAGCTTTGCAATTACGAGCCAACGGAGGCGCAAAATTCTGAGATAAAAAGCTCTGATTGTATAATAGACGCCGTGTTTGGAACAGGCTTTAAGGGCGAAATGCCGGAAAGCATTCGTCCGCTTGCAATTGCGGTAAGAGAGGCGGTTGGAACGCATAAGATAGCAATAGACGTTCCTCTGGGTATAAATGCCGATAACGGCAGCTTGAGTGACTTTGCGATAAGCGTTGAAGCCACCGTGGCGCTTTCTTTTATAAAACCTGGTATAATTTCTTATCCGGCAAGAGCTTATGTCGGAGAAATAATATACGACAGCTTGGGCCTTCCCGAAAAGGAAATAAATGAAAAATTTCATTTCAGATATCATATGGTTGACTTGAAATTCGTAAAAGAGAATATCCCGCCCCGTGACAGCAATTCGAATAAGGGCAGCTTTGGTAAGGCGCTTCTTATAACCGGAAGCTCAAAATACAGAGGAGCGGCGCATCTGTCTGCCGAGGCAGCGCTAAGGGGAGGTGTCGGTTCTGTAACCTATCTCGGCTCGCCTATGCTGATATCCGAGCTTTCTTCTAAATATCCCGAGATAATATACAAAGAAAAAAGCGAAGACGCAAATATAGAAAGGGAAGAAATAGATAAAATTTGTGAGCTTTCCGCCTCATATTCAGCAACGCTTATCGGCTCAGGCTCGGATAACACCGAGGGGCTTCTTCAATTGATTCTTGCATTGCTGGGCAGCGAGGGCGGAGTACTTATACTTGACGCTGATGCGATAAACGCTTTGGCTACAATCGGCGAGGAGGGAATACTGGCTCTGAGAGAGGCGAAAAGGCCGTTGATTATTACCCCGCACCCATTAGAGTTTGCAAGGCTTTCGGGAACTGACGTTGCAAACGTCCAGCTTCATAGGCTGGAGCTTGCCGAAAAATTTGCAAAGCAGAATAACGTTGTGCTCGTTTTGAAGGGAGCCAGCACGATAGTGACTGACGGAAAAACCGTTTATATCAATGCATCAGGCTCATCGGCTCTTTCAAAGGCGGGAAGCGGAGACGTTCTTGCGGGATTGATATGCGCTATGTGTGCGCAAGGCGGTATTTCTCCCTTGGTCGCATCGGCTCTTGCAGTGTATCTTCACGGCGGAGCAGGCGATACACTCTCTAAGAAATACTCAACCTACGGAGTAACGCCGTCAGATTTGCCGAAAACGATTGCAGAGGAACTTGCAAAAATAGAGAATACAGATTTCTCGGAGATATAAATGAAAATCAGCTATCGATAGTCTTAATTTATAAAAACACTTGAAAATGCAAACCGAAAATGAAAAAATAAAAGGGCGTAACCGTTACGTTTTCGTTTGAGCCGGAAGCGTACGAAATAACCTTCGGATGATAGCGTAAGCTCAATATTCACTCATACAAAAAGAGCGGAGATAGCAAGTATCTCCGCTCTTTTCGTTCGGTTCTGCCTCAATGCGACAGCACCGTGGCCTTTCCTTTACGGAAAACTAATCAAGTTACCGTTAGAATGTTTAAATCATTTGTTTTCCATAAGAGTTATAATCTTTTTAAGAAGGTCTTCTGCTGTGGGATTAGCTTCTCTTTCGAGTCTTTCTTTTTCGAGAGCTTCCTTCTTTTCGGCTTCTTCCTTTTCCTTTGCTTCCTCAGCTATTTTTGCTCTGTAAGAAGCGAGCGCAGCCTTATCGGAGGGCTTAAAGCCGAGCGCCTTGAGCGCCTTCTTTTCTTCCTTGTTAGGCTTTTCATTTATAAGCTCGGCGGTAAATTTCTTATGCTCATCTCTGAATTTGTTAATAATCTTAACGATAGAGAAAAGAACGAATGCGACAAGAAAGAAATTAATAACCGCATTGATAAACGAACCCCAGTCAATGTATATCGACTGCGTCAAATCAATAATTTCTTTGCCGTCTTCTCCAAGCGTCATAACCTTTACAAGATATGTATGAAGGTCTGAAAGCGAGTCCTTTCCAAAGATAAGGGCGAGCAGGGCGTTTATGACAGGCTTTAATATAAAGTTACTGAGTCCGTTTACTATAGCGGTAAAAGAACTACCGACAATAACACCGACTGCCATATCGACAACGTTGCCCCGAGTTATAAATTTTTTGAATTCCGCAAAAAACTTTTTCATAGGTGACTCCTTTGTTTTAATATAAAACAATTATACTGCTAAAGTTGAATTTTGTCAATAAAAGTGAGTCAAAAAGAGAAAAATTTGCAGTCTGTTTTGTTTTTTAAAAAGTGCGCCGATTCAAATAAAAAGCTGGCTGAATGCAAAGCAAAACGTCCAAAAAACAATGCTTTTCAAAGGGTTTTTCTTTAAAAGATTGTATTTTAGGATAAAATTACTTATTCTAATCAAAGGCAAATCCCAAATATTTTGGGGGCTTTGTTGATTTTTTAAAAGGGTAAAATGCAGCGAAGGGCTTTTGTCTGCCGGGAGTACGCACGACTCCTTCCTTAAATCCGAAATGAGAAACGATACCTTCAATGAGGCGCCTGTCCCCAAGAAATTCAACGGCGAAGAATTCGTTTTGATTTTTCCTGAGCGCAAAAACTGCGTCTTTTGCTCCGTAGAAATCGCAAAGCCCATCAAGAAAATCCGCAATTTCGCTATTAGGGGAAATACTAAAATCCGGAAGATGAGCCTTTCTCTTTTCTAGATATTCGGCAGCCGAAAGCTTGTAAACGCTTGTGCTTATGTCAGGGGAAGCGCTGACCTTGAATTCATTTATGAACGCCGAGCATTCGTATCCGAGCCTTTCGTAAAATGCAAAAAGCTTTTCACTTGCCGGCACAAGAATTGCTCCCTTGTAACCCTGCTTTTCAATTAGATTATGCGTATGTCGCATCAAAGCGGAGCAAATACCCCGTCCTCGTTTTTCTTTTTCGGTTGTAATTGCGTAAAGGTATGCGATTTTTTCGTCTTTGCAGAAGCAATCAAACCAATAAAGCGCCGCACAAATTCTGCCGTTATCATAAGCGCAGGTACATCGGCTCTGTGAGAATGCGGTCAAAAAGAAATGCTCAATAAATTCGTCCGTGTCCCCAAACCCCTGCTTAAAGAGTGCTTTCAGCGCCTTCGTATCGGCTTCAATCGGATTTTTAATAATCATATCCGTCCTCCAAAAAATGAGCCCAGCATTTTTCTACCAGATGATGAGGCTTGTAGCTTTCCTTTGCCCGTCTTAATCCTTCAAGTCCCATATCTTCTTCACGGTTAAGGTATTTTACGTAGGGGTATTTATCCCGTATAAATCTTGCGAACTCATAGTTAACGGCAGCGTAAGCGCCGTTTATGTCGCCTCTTGCTTTTTCAAAGTGAACGTCAAAGGTGTCGTGAGAAAGTGCGCTTCCCATAGTAAAAGCGAGCGCCTCGCCCCGATACGTGAGTAAAAGACCTTCAAGCCCTAAATCTTCATAATGAACCAGAGCCTTTTCGATAGCCGCCGATTCCATAAGAAAGTCGGCTTGCGGATTTTCCGAGAGCTTAGACTTGTACCAGCTTTTGACAAAATCACTAACGGTGTCAACGTTATGTCTTGATATGGGCACAGCCTCGTATCCGTTATAGCTTTCTTGAAAGCGGTTCAGGTGGTTTTTCTTTGAGTGATATTTCTTTCCTTTAAGCTCTGCAAGGTCATTTATAGCGTAAACGTAGTCAAACGATGCTCGGTCGCAGTGAAAGCGGAATTTGCCGGGATAAAGGTCGCTTAAATTTTCTGCCGCTTCCTTTGAAAGACCGGTAATACGGCAGGGAATACCCCTGGCGGCAGAATCCAAAATAATTGCGTCAATCAAAGGCTTTTTATCTCCCTTTCCGAGCGGATAAGGATAAACCGTGCGTCTGTCGAACTGAGAAAAAAACACTATATTGCCATCAATTTCTGCAAATTTCTGTCTGCCCCATAAAAAAAGATTAGCAAACGAAAATTCGCAGCCTCGCATTCCATCGCAAAATAATAAGCTATTGTAAAAATCCTTGTCGGCAATGTCAAAGGGCTTAAACGAAATCAGTTTATTCTTTAGTATATTCTCCATATATTCTCCTAAAGCAGCCCTTGTTTTGAAAAATAATCGGGCAACTCAAATTTATAATTACATATTTTCGAAAAAATATCACAAAAGTTAAAAAACCTCTTGA
>JAZSBB010000082.1:0-7058 GCA_045602185.1 Eubacteriales bacterium | reverse complement strand
ACGTTACGGTTATCCGATGTTGCCGTAGGTAATAGACGTTAGGAAATAAATATTATGGTAATAAATATTACTCTTCTTAGCTTTACGGCAGATTTGTAATTATAATAAAGTCACCTGTATTGTAACACAAAGTAACCTAATATGCAATAGTTTTTGGAAAAAAAGAAAAAATTTCCAAAAAATCACTTGACAAGTGACTTAAAGTGTGTTACTATTGTTGCGTAACAAGTTACTTTTGCTTTTTAAGTGACTTTGCAAAATAAAAAAAGAAAGGAAGCAGTGATTTTTTTGGCGGAAAATTTTGAATGCAGAGAGTATGCGCCTCGCCGTATCTACCGTAATGCCGAGCAAATAAGAGGAGATATAAGCGAGATAAAAAGCAAGATAGAAGAGGTAAACGGAGCGCTTTCCATACGGGAAATTTTGTTTGATATGCTCAGCGAAAAGACGGAAAGAAAAACGGGGGAGTGGTTATACGACCTCGAGGCGCTTTTGGGAGAAGCGGAAAGCGCCTACGGAAAGCTCGGCAGGCTCAGAGAGGAGCTTGAATATTTAGAGGCTGAGCTGAAGGAGACGTTATGTACAGTAAGGTTTTAGAGGATAGCTTAGGCGCCCTTGTCAAAGCTCTGTGCGCAGATTACGAAAGAAGGGAGGAGCTGATAAGAGGGGGAGAAATCCCAAGGAGAGTTGATACGGAGCTTAGGTATATGAATTATAAAATATATGATGCCGCAGCAGAAATTGCGGGAGAGAAATTTTCAAAGCTTCTTATATACGAAATAGGCGCAGGAGTGGGCTATGCGCACACTAAAATGGATACGGTTTCGGAATGTACGTATAAGCTTTATAAAAAACTTGCGAAGGAGAATATCGCAAAAAAATTATATTTGACGTAATAATTTTTGAAAGGAACAATAAGTGACATATTTTTCTGTTTTTATGTGCTAAAATGCTATTAAAAATAAAAGGAAGGACGTAAAAATGAAGACGGAAGTAAAATTTTCCGAAAAAGAAGGTACGCTTTCTGCTATTTTGCCGGAGGAAATAGACCATCATAGCGCAAAGCCGATAAGAGAGGCAACCGATAAGGAGCTTTTTAAGGTCCGCCCCGTATTTCTCGTGCTTGATTTTGGCGCAGTAGGCTTTATGGACAGCTCGGGTATCGGACTTATACTGGGGAGGGCTGAATTGTGCCGAGAAATAGGCTGCCGTGTGAGATTAAAAGGACTTTCACCGGCGCTTATGAAAATAGTTCGCTTATCCGGAATCGAAAAAATTGATAATATTTCGATATTGTGATAAAAGGAAGGTGAAAAAGTTGAAAAGGATAATAAATGAAATGAAGCTGCGTTTACCGGCAAAAAGCGTAAACGAGAGCGTATGCAGAGCTATTATTTCTGCCTTTTGCGCAGAGCTGAATCCTACGGTAGAGGAGCTGGGCGACCTTCGCTGCGCAGTGAGCGAGGCGGTAACGAATTCTATAGTCCACGCATATAAAGGACTTGCGTACGGAGAATGCGGTTACATATACATATCCGTCCGTCTTTACGATACGAGAGAAATAACGGTTGAAATATCCGATAACGGCTGCGGAATTGCAGACGTTGCGCTTGCGCGCACACCGATGTATACAAGTGAAACGGGCGGAGAAAGAAGCGGAATGGGATTTCTGGTTATGGAGAGCTTTACCGATAGCCTAAGTGTGAAATCGAAGCTCGGAAAAGGCACAACGGTGCTTATGAGGAAAAATTTAAAGCCCTGACCGAAATGGAGAATATGAAAACCGAGGAAAAAAACCGTTTTGATAGGAACGTTTTGCTCCTTAGCGCATACAGAAACGGAAACAGAGAGGCGGGAGAGGAGCTTGCGGAAATAAATAAGCCCTTAATTTTCAGCATAGCCGGCCGCTTCGTTGGACGTGGCGTTGACTTTGAGGAGCTTTGCGAGGCAGGGAATATAGGACTCGTAAAGGCAATAAACAGCTTCGATTTAGAGCGTGGGTGTGCCTTTTCGACCTACGCAGTACCGCTGATTTTCGGAGAAATACGCCGTTTCCTGAGAGATGACGGAATAATTAAGGTGTCAAGAGAGCAAAAGAAGCTTTCGGCGCTTCTCAATGCCGAGCGAGAGCGAAGGTTATCTGAGGGTGAGGACACGGGTATTGCGGCTATAGCGAAGGCGGTTGGCGTTTCGGCGGCGGACGCATCTATGGCGATGTTTGCCTCAGCGCCCGTAAGGTCGCTTGACGAGGCAGCCTTTGACGATGAGGATTCCGCCTCGCTTTCAGACTTGATTTTTGATGATGAGGCAGAGGTAAAGGGGTTTGAAAGTCTTGCCCTGAAGCTTGCTATGGAAAAGCTGCCGGAAAACTCAAGAAAGCTTATATTCTTACGCTATTTCAGGGATTTTTCGCAGGTTGAAACCGCAAAAATGCTTGGACTTTCGCAGGTAAAGGTCTCAAGAGAGGAGAAAAAAATCCTGGCTCTTTTGCGCCGTGAGCTTTCTTAGAACGGAAAAAATTTGGTAATAAGGAAAATAATGTTAATAAATTGTGAATAATGAAGAAAACTATTGATTTTCGGGATATATTAGTATAGAATATATCTCGTGAGGATTAGCACTCTTTTGATGTGAGTGCTAAAACAAAAAACAAAACGGAGGAATTAAATATGAAACTCAGACCGCTTCTTGATAAGGTCGTAATAAAAAGAGTAGAGGCAGAAGAAACGACTAAGGCGGGAATTATATTGCCCGATTCGGCAAAGGAAAAGCCGGAGATATCCGAAATCGTGGCTGTCGGCCCCGGTGGACTTATAGATGGCAAGGACGTTGTAATGACGCTTAAGGTCGGTGAAAAGGTAATCACCGCAAAATACGCAGGAACTCAGGTTAAGCTTGAGGGTGTTGAATACACCGTAGTAAGCCAGTCGGATATTCTTGCGGTAGTAGAATAATTATACAAGGAGAAAAAATATGTCAAAGGAAATTCTTTACGGCACCGATGCGAGAGCGGCTCTTCTCAGAGGAGTTGATAAGCTTGCGGATACCGTTAAAATCACACTTGGCCCTAAGGGCAGAAACGTAGTACTTGAAAAGAAATTCGGCGCACCTCTTATCACCAATGACGGTGTTACGATAGCTAAGGAAATCGAGCTTGAGGACGCAGCTGAAAATATGGGCGCTCAGCTTGTTCGAGAGGTTGCCGTTAAAACCAACGATGCAGCCGGAGACGGAACGACCACCGCAACTCTTATAGCTCAGACGCTTATTCACGATGGAATGAAGAACGTTGCCGCAGGCGCAAATCCGATGGTTCTCAGAAAGGGTATCGCAAAGGCTTGCGAGGCTGCCGTTGAGGAGCTGAAGGCTCAGGCTAAAAAGGTTAGCGGCAGAGAGGATATTGCCCGTGTAGGAGCAATCTCTGCAGGTGACCAGACTATAGGAAATCTTATTGCTGACGCTATGGATAAGGTAACTAATGACGGAGTTATTACCGTTGAGGAATCAAAGAGTGCGGAAACCTATTCCGAGGTTGTTGAGGGTATGCAGTTTGACAGAGGCTATCTCTCTCCCTATATGGCAACCGATACGGATAAGATGGAAGCGGTTCTTGACGACTGTCTTATCCTTATAACCGATAAGAAGATAGCATCTATCCAGGAGATTCTTCCCCTTCTTGAGCAGATAGTTCAGTCGGGCAAAAAGCTTCTTATAATAGCTGAGGACGTAGAGGGTGAGGCTCTTACCACGCTCGTTCTTAATAAGCTCAGAGGAACCTTCACCGTAGTAGCTGTAAAGGCTCCCGGATTTGGTGACAGACGCAAGGAAATGCTTCGTGATATCGCAATCCTTACGGGCGGCGAGGTTATCACCAGTGAGCTTGGCCTTGGGCTGAAGGACGCTTCGATAGCTCAGCTCGGACGTGCAAGACAGGTTAAGGTAAATAAGGAAAATACCATTATAGTCGGCGGAGCAGGCGAAAAGACTGCTATCAACGAGAGAATCGGTCAGATTCGCTCGGCGCTTGAGGTATCTACCTCTGAATTTGATAAGGAAAAGCTTTTCGAAAGACTTGCTAAGCTCGCAGGCGGCGTAGCCGTTATCAAGGTTGGCGCAGCTACCGAGGTTGAAATGAAGGAAAAGAAGCTCAGAATTGAGGACGCTCTCAACGCTACCAAGGCGGCAGTCGAGGAAGGTATCGTAGCAGGCGGCGGCGCTGCGCTCGTTAGCGTAATAGGCGCAGTTGAGGCTGTTGTAAACGAACTTGAAGGCGATGAGCGCACAGGCGCTAAGATAGTATCTAAGGCGCTTACCTCTCCTATGAAGCAGATTGCTGACAACGCAGGTCTTGACGGAGCTGTTATAATTGCAAAAATCCGCGAAACCGGCAAGGCGGGATACGGCTTTGACGCTTACGAGGAGGTTTACTGCGATATGCTTGAAAAGGGTATCGTAGATCCCGTTAAGGTTACTCGCTCTGCTTTGCAGAATGCGGCTTCCATAGCATCTACCGTTCTTACAACCGAATCGGTAGTTTATGAAAAGAAGGAAGAAAAACCCGCAATGCCTGCAGCCCCCGGCGGAATGGACGGAATGTATTAATCCGAATTTAAATAGTAATTAAATAGAGCAAGAGTAGAGGGATTTCTTTCGTTTCCTTTTACCCTTGCTCTAAATTTATATTATTTGTTAAATCTTTATAATAAGGGAGAAATCATTGACTTTTTCTTTTTGCGGTGCTATAATTTTTCCTATAAATATACGTAGCTTTATATTGGAGGCAGGTTATGAAAAAATATTTAAAAGTCCTTATTCCGACGCTTCTTTTGCTGGTTTTGGCATTTTCGCTTTCGGCTTGCGGCGGCGAGACGGACGAATCGGTCTATTATACCGTTGCGATAAATTCCGATGGTGGAACGATTTTGTCTTCCGACCTTGTAAGAGTTAAGGAGGGCGAGACGGTATCAGACCCCGGCAGCCCAACAAAAAGCGGTTATGAGTTTGTTGGCTGGTATCTCGGAGAGGAGGAGTATGATTTTTCGACTCCGATAACCTCCGATATAACCATTATCGCAAAGTGGGAAAAGCTCAGCTTCACCGTCACCTTTGATTCCGATGGAGGAACTGAAATTGACCCGATAACAGTTGAATACGGTGAAAAGGTAAGTGCGCCCGAGGTTGAAAAGCAGTATTCAACCCTGAAATACTGGTACAAGGGCGACTTGGAGTGGGATTTTGAAAACGATACCGTAACCGAGGATATGACCCTCAAAGCAATATGGGAAAAGCAGACGGTGCAGGTAGTGCTCGATAAGAATTACGATACATCAAATCCGACCTATCCTGTAACCGTAAATCTCGGCGAGAGCTTTTCTCTGCCCAATATAGATATTTCACGCTATGGCTATGAGATTGAGGGCTGGTATACCGAGGAGGGCGAAAAATGGGATTTTGCTTCTCCCGTTACCGAGGCTATGACGCTTAAGGCAAACTGGCAAACCGCCTCTTACGAGGTAAGCTTTGACCTTGCGGGCGGCAGCTTTACGACCTCAAAAACCACCGTCAAGGTTGCCCACGGCTCCTTTATTCCCGAGCCCGAAATTCCCACTAAGGCAGGATACGTTTTTGCGGGCTGGTATGCTGATAAGGAATTTTCCTCCTATTATCATCAAAGCTTTGACGAGGAATATTACGGCTCACTTTCAGGCAGCCTGACTCTGACTGCGAAATGGGTGGAAAACAAGGCGACCGAGGGGCTTTCCTATTACGTTAGCGAAGCTGAGGGCTGCGTTTACATAAACGGATACACGGGAAGCGCAAAGGACGTGATTATTCCAGAAACCTATCAGAATTTGCCCGTCAAATACATAGCAAGCGCCTTTGCAAATAAGGTTATTGAATTTGTATATATACCGAAAAGCGTGGTTGCTATTAAGAACGGAAGCTTTAGTAACGCGACAAAGCTTAGAAGCGTTTACTTTGCCGATAATTCCGAGCTTGTCAGTATAGAGGACCATGCCTTTTCGGGCTGCCGCCTCCTTTGCGTTTTGAAATTCGGCGAAGGCTCTAAGCTTTCCGAAATAGGCACGCAGGCGTTTTACGATTCTCAGAATCTCGCTAAAATTTCTCTTCCCGAAACGGTAAAGCGCATAAATTCGAGAGCCTTTATGGCTTCCTCTGTCTTGAAAACGCTTATTCTTCCCGAAGGTATTGAGTATATTTCCGCTGATGCCTTTTATAGCGCTAAGGCTATGCCGAAAACCGAGTACGGCGGCGCATATTACATCGGCACGGAGTCGAATCCCTATCTGTTTTTGGTTAAGGCGATCAACACCGCCATAACCGAGCTGACGGTTCACACGGAAACCGAGATAATTGCCGATGGCGCGGCTTCGGAGTGTAGGCAGATATCCTCGATTACAATTCCCGAGGGTGTAAAGGTTATAGGGCGCTCTGCGTTCATCGATTGCACCGGGGTTTCTGAAATTTATTACAATGCGGTATCTGCTCAGGATATTATAATGGAAGACTTGTCCGGTGTCTCAGCCTTCTTTGGCATAGGCGAAAGATGCGCCGGCGCAACGGTCTATATAGGCGGAAACGTAAAGAGAATACCCGCAAATATGTTCAGGTCGGCAGGAAAAATAACGGACGTTGTCTTTTTGAACGGGGATAACAGCACGACGAGTCTGCTTGAATCTATCGGCGAGGGCGCGTTTAGAGATTGCGTCTACCTCACTAGCTTTAGGCTTACGAAGTGGGTTGAAGAGATAGGCGAAAACGCCTTTCTCGGTAATATACGCCTCGTTCACGTCATTGACGAAACCTATACTGAAGATATTACCGTCACGGTTGGCTCACAGGAGTTTGGCGGTATAGGCGCAAATGCGCTTCTCGTAACCTACGGCGGAGAATCGGCAGTTCGGAAAACTAAGGACGGACTGGTATTCTTTAGCCACGGCGCAAGCTCCTACCTCGTTTCCTACGAGGGAACGGCGGAAAGCCTCACCCTGCCCCCTCTTTACGAGGACACCGCTTATACTGTAAGAAAGTACGCC
>JAZSBB010000081.1:0-13769 GCA_045602185.1 Eubacteriales bacterium | reverse complement strand
CGAAACTAGAAAAAAAGACGAAAGCGTAAATGCAACCGGAGAATTCTATTGCGTAAATTACACGATTCCGGCCCATTAGGTTCCGCAAAGCTCTGCCGGTGTAATAGATATAGGAATAAACAAGTCGTTTCCCGTTACGGTTATTTGGGACGCTTGTCCGACCTGCTCCTGCCAAAATCAAGAAAATCACACCGAAGACTGCAATTGCTCTTGCGGACATCCGCTTTCCTCTCACCCTCTTTACGCTGTGACCGAGGCTTGCTACGGAGAAACTCCCGCATACCCCAACACTTCAATTGTAGTCAACGGATATCTCGTGAGCATCTCCGGCTGGACTCTCACCCCCGGCGGCTCCGCTGAGGATATTCCTTATATCACGGAAGAGCATCTCATGTCGGGCGCTCCCATCTATCTCTATCCGATTTACACCACTACTAAAGTGGCTATCGAGGTAAGACGAGAGGACGGAACGCTTACCTATTATGACGCAAGTGAGTATTTGACCGCATTTTCAAGCTTAACCGGAACGGTAACCGTAACTCTTCATTCGGACATCGTTGCAACACAGGACATTACGTTCTCCACAGCACTCAGAAACATCACTCTCGACCTTAACGGTTATGCTCTGCACCGCTATTATTCATCTGTTACTACCTACAATGCAACGTTAAATGCGGGCAGCCAAACCGAATACACGAGAGGCGATAAGATTGAAACTATAGAAAACGGCGCCCTCGCTGAAGCTGGCGGCGGCACTAGCGTATTCCACATTAATTTAAGCGCACCTAACTACATCACGTTTAACCTGAAATCCTCTCGCCAAGGCGCAGTTATGACAAACACAAGAGTTTCGGCGGAGCAGTGGATATGCAACGGCAAGGTTGTTAAGACGACTAACGTTTCCAGCTCGCCCGGCAGGTTATTCAACCTCTGGCCCGCATATAACTCGACCTTTAATATCTACGGCGATGGTATTACCTTCTACACAGACAATATTGTTCACGCAGAGCACGGCGCAAACAACAATAATCTTGTCTTGAATATTGATGGCGGAACCTTCGTTATGAACACGCCTAAAACCACCAACGGCTTTCTTCTTATCACCCGAGGCGGTTCCCACACCATCAAAAACGCAACCTTATACTGCAACGGAACGAGACTTTTGCGTGACGGAGAATATCTTACGGGCGCAAGCTTCACTTTCGAAAACTGCGACATAATAAACGCCCAGATTTACATTACCGACAGTACGACCAACTGCTATTTCAATGACTGCCGCATAAGCGGTTCCATAGAAACAAGCGGCAACGTAATTTTCGGCAAAGGTACGGTTACCGCAGATAAGCTTTCACATGACGGCACTGCGGACGGTTGCTCGTATCAAGCTAAGGATTCACAGAAGGAATACACGATTTATACCTCCTACGAAACGGATTTGAATTTCCTTCCTCCTTCAGTCTTCAATTCAACCACCTTTACCGTTCAGTTCACCTACGCTACCGTTAAAAACAGCGAGGATTGCGCTCTTATCCGTTGGGTAGACCCTTACGGCCACACTCTCGCTACAACGTACGCACTGTTCGGCACAACTGCAATAATCCCCACCGTTAAGATTCCTTTAAACGATGGATTCAGAGCTATCACAAATATTAAAAACTGGCTCGGCGAGGACGGAAAGCTTTCCGACCTTGCGATAGGAAACGACTCAGAATACACGTTTACCGCAGTTATTCCTCCGGAAAATGAAATAGAATATACATCGAACGTAACGTGCGCAATGTTCAATATGATATACTACAGCAGCTTTGCATACAACGTTTATATTCCTAAGCTCGACTGGGTAACCGTCACAAAGCTTGGCTATTCCGCTCCGGCAAATAGCGTGTTTATAGACGGTACAGAGTATTGGGTATATACAGTTTTCGTTCCTATATCCGAGAGCCTTGAGGGGCACGTTGTTGAGCTTGAATATATCATAGAAGGTCAGTACTTCACGGCAAAATTCAAGCCCAGCGCAATATTCTACGCAAACACTATAGTCACCGACCCGAGCTCCTCCGAGCTTGAAAAGAAGGTCGTTGGAAATCTCGTAAGATATATCGAAGAAGCGTATAAGCTGCTCAACAAGATAAACCTTATTACGTCTGCTCAGTTCGACCAGTTCTATTCCTACTATAAGGTTGAGGACTACCGAGAGGTTTACCCCGATGCGAATATATTTGACGAGGACTGCTTTAACAATCAGCTATACAGCATACAGCTCAAAATCCAGGACGGAAACGTAAGCTTTGTCGTTCAGACGACAAAGGCGGCTATGGACGCAGGATATAAGGTTCGCTTTGACGACCTTACCGACACTCCTACCGAAAATGACGCAACCGACAAGAACGGAAACGTAATAGGAAAAACTTATTCTACTCCCAAGCTTCCCTTGCGTACTCATATTATGAAGACGTTTACCGTGACGCTCGTGGACTCTAACGGAAATGACGTTTACTTTGACGGTGTAAAGGCAAGCTCTAACTACTCTCTCGCATATTACATCAACAAAAATAGCAGCGTCAATATTACCAAGGCGCTTTACGAATTCGGCTGCTCCGTTCTTGAATATCACCCGATAATCAGTGGAAATTTCTTTATCAACGAGATAAAGCTCTTTGGCGAGGATATCAAGGGATATACCATAGCAACCGATACCTCAGATACCGTTCAGTATAACGCAGCGGTAACTCTTCAGCTTCTCCTTCACAACGAGATGGGATATTGGCTTGAAATAGTTCCACTTGAAAAAGCAGACAAATCAATAGTTCTAAAAGTTGTTGAAAGAACAGGAAACGAGGGCTTCACCGCTTCCTTCTCCGAGGGTAGAATAGATTTCGCCAGTGAATATTCAAATTCGCTGCAAAACGAGGTTATTGCCTTCTTTAAGGAAAAGCTTTTAATTGCAGAGGAAACTGGAAATGACGTGCTTAACCTTACTGACGGGGATAATTACGTCAAGAACGTAAGAGACGTATTCTACAGCGATTTCGGCGCTGTCGGTGACGGAATAACGGACGACAGCGAAGCGATAAGAGCCTGCCACGCTTACGCAAATGACGGCAATCACGTAGTTTATGCTGACGCTAACGCAAAATATTATATCGGCATAATCACCAGTGAAATCACCATAAAGACAGACGTTCATTGGGGTAATGCAGAGTTCATAATTGACGATAGCATAATTGCGCCCGGCGATAAGAAGGGCAACGTAACTCTGAGAAGCGTTAACATTTTCTCCGTTGAAAGAGACGCTAAAACAGAGAATATTTCCTCCTTGGACCCTCGCATAGCCGCTCTCAACGCTAAAGCGGGACTTGCGATTGACGCTTCCGAATGCACCCGTCTCGACCTCGGTCTCGGAGAGGCTGCAATTCTCCGTGTGGTTAACAGTAACCATAAAAACTACGTAAGATACGGTGTGAACCAAGACGGTGGCTATAATCAGTATGAGCTTGTGCTGGTTGACGCTTACGGCAATATCGACCCCACGACTCCCTTTATGTTCGACTACGACAAGGTGACCTATATTGACGTTTATCCGATATCGGACGCACCGATAACGATTGACGGCGGAACGTTTACCACTATAGCAAACCAGGCGCCCTCAAAATACACCGAATACGCAAGAGGACTCAGAATTGCAAGATGTAACACCACGGTATCTAACGTTAAGCATTACGTTACCGGCGAGCTTACCGGCGCTGATAAGCACGGCGCTCCCTACGCAGCATTTATCAGCCCCCATTACGTATATAATATCAACGTTGTGGACTGCGTATTCACCGGACACCAGCAGTATGCCGAAGAGCAGGCTGACGGCGACATTGTCGGAATGGGCTCGTACGATATAAGCTCGAACAACACCATAAACATTACGTTCAAAAACTGCATACAGTCTAACTTCTTCACGGACGATACGCATACGAAAACTACCACTGGACTTTGGGGAATAATGGTCTCGAACTATTCGAAGAACGTTACCTATGACGGTTGTACGCTATCACGCTTCGATGCGCACAACGGTGTTTATAACGTAACAGTTAAGGACTCTAACATAATTTACCTCACGATAGATGGAGGCGGTACGGTTAACGTTGAAAACACGCATTATTACAATAATATTATGCTTCAGCTTCGTACCGACTACGGTAATTTCTGGCACGGTGACGTCAATTTCAAGAACGTAACTATGCACAACACCGACAGTGACGTTACGCTCATATACGGAACCTGGTACAACCACGATTTCGGTTATCCTACCGCCCTTCCCACCAACATCACGGTGGACGGACTGAAGCTTACTAATTCGAACTTTAAGGTTAATCTGTTCACACCAGAACTGTTGCCGCTTACCAACAACATTATTCTTGACGAAATAGACGGAGCGCAAAACGTAAACAAGATGACGCCTCCCACAACGTTTACTATCAAGAACAGCCCTACAAGCTATACTTACGTAGTTCCCAACAAAACGAATTATCCTTACTTTAAGGACACGAAGTTTGATATTAACGGAACGAAAAGTTAGTATCGAGGGAACAAAAAGCAACTAGCAAAAATTTCTTCAAAATTGAAGAACCGCCGTTCGATTCAAACGGCGGTTCTTTTTTTGTTTGTTTTTATTTATTTTCTCAAAGTCCTCTTCGGAATTTATTGGTTCAAAGTCCCCTTCGAATCTTAGAAATTTCGAAAGACGAGGCAAAGCAAGCGAAAAGACCGATGGCATAGTTTCCTATGTCGAGGGATTTGAGTCGAAGCTTTAACGAAGTATTTCGGAATTTATAAATCCGAAAACTAACTAAATTGCGACCGATACAACGTACTATAAAAGCCTCCGCTTTGCATAAGTTCACCGTGACTGCCCATTTCGCTGACGGTTCCGTCTCTCAATACTACTATGGTATCGGCGTTTTGTATTGTCGATAGGCGGTGGGCTATTATGAAGGATGTTCTGCCCTCGGTGAGCTTATCCATAGCTTGTTGAATTTTTATTTCGGTTCGTGAGTCAACGTTTGAGGTTGCCTCGTCAAGAATAAGCATTGGCGCATCTGAGAGAAAGGCTCTGGCTATAGTTATTAGCTGACGCTGTCCCTTTGATATATTTATACCCTCATCGGATATTACCGTATTATAGCCTTCAGGCAAGCCCTCTATATAGGTGTCTATCATTGCCATTTCGGCAGCCCTCTTAACCTCCGCTTCGGTTGCGTTTTCCTTACCGTAAACTATGTTATCGTATATAGTTCCGTTAAATAGCCAGGTATCCTGAAGAACCATAGTATAGGCTCGGCGCAGATCCTTGCGCTTTACGCTGAGGATATCCTTACCGTCTATAGTGACGCTGCCGGAATTTATATCGTAGAAGCGCATAAGCAGATTTATTATAGTCGTTTTGCCCGCCCCTGTCGGCCCTACTATTGCAAAGCTTTTGCCTGGGGACGCCAGAAGCGAAACGTCTTTTAGGATAGTTTTTTCTTTCGTGTACCCGAAATCAACGTGCGAAAGCTCTACCCTGCCATCAACTGAGGAGAGGGACTCGGCTTCCTCGCTATCAAGGGGCTCCGGCTCCTCGTCCAGTACCTTGAAAATTCGCTCCGCTGCCGAAAAGGCAGACTGAAACTCGTGAAGAATATTTGCAAATTCATTTATTGGACCGGCAAACTTACGGGAATACATTACGAATTTCGTGACTCCGCCAAGCGTTATAAAAAATGCCGTTCCCGCAGCAACCGCTTCGCTTTTTGAGAGCATATAAAGGATTCCGCCCAGCATAGCAACCAGAGATATCGATAGGTTGTTTATAAAGTTTACGCCCGGGCCGAGAGTCGTTCCGTAATATTCTGCGTGATAATACGCCTCCATAGTTTCCTTGTTTTTTGATTTAAAGCGCTCGGATATAACGTCTTCTCTGCCGTACGCCGATATGCTGCGGCAGCCGGAGAGCATTTCCTCCGCATATCCGTTCAGCTCTCCAAGCTTTCGTGAGCGCATACGGAAAAGAGGACGCACCTTTTTTGAGCGATATCGGGTAAAAAGCAGGGAAATAGGAACGGTTATGGCAAAAACTATTATCATAGGCTTGGATATTCGCCACATAAAGATAAGCGAGCCTATAACCGTATAAATACTGGTCATTACCTGAACCAAGTCGTGTGAAAGAGAGCTGTTCACCGTATCAATATCGTAAGATATACGGCTGACTATATCTCCGGTGGGGTGCGTATCAAAATATACGACCGGCAGAGTATTCAGCTTCTCGAAAACCTGCTTTCGCATAGTATATACGATTTTCTGCCCCAGCGTTACCATAATTACCGAAAGAAAATAGGAAAGAATAGCGGACACCGCATAGCAGATTATCATTTTTATGACGTTCTCATATACTAGAGAAAAATTGACGCCGCCCTCCTCGACTATTGCGTCAACCGCTGCTCCCGAAAATTCCGGGCCCATAAGGGCAAGTTGATTTGAAAGAAGGGTAAATACTATAGCCGTAATAAACAAGACCGGGTGCCCAAGAACGTAAGACGCAAGTCTTATTATAATGCCTTTTTTTGATTTTCTAGGCTCATTTTCGTAAGGCGCATACGCCTCCGATGATTTTTTTCTGTTAAAGCTGACGTTTTTATTCAACGAAGGCTCCTCCCATCTGGGAATCTGCAATTTCCCTGTATTCAAGAGAGTTTTCCATTAGCTCGGCGTGTGTACCCATTGCGCTTATTTTTCCCTCGTCTATAACGAGAATAAGGTCGCAGTTTTTCACCGAGCTTACTCTCTGGGCAACGGTTACGAGCGTCATTTCCCCGCTTTCCTCACTCAGCGCACGGCGCAGCGCTGCGTCCGTTTTATAATCAAGAGCCGAGGAGCTGTCATCAAGTATCAAAATTTCCGGCCTTGCGGCAAGGGCGCGCGATATAAGAAGCCTTTGCTTCTGACCGCCCGATATATTAGTTCCTTTTGGGGTGAGCTTATGCTCATAGCCTTCGGCAAAGGCGGTTATAAAATCGTGCGCCTGTGCTATTTTTGCAGCTCTGATTACGTCTTCTTCGGAAATATCTCTGCCGAATTTTATATTTTCACTCACACTTTCAGAATAAAGAAAATCATTTTGCAGCGCTACTCCAAAAAGTGCTGAAAGCTCGTCCTTCGAATAGGCTTTAACGTTTTTGCCGTTTATATATATTCCGCCCTCGTCCGTATCGTAAAAGCGCATAAGCAGACGGATAAGAGTGGATTTTCCGCTTCCCGTTGCTCCTATTATTCCAAGGCTTTGACCTTTTTTCAGAGAGAAGGAAATATTATCAAGATTTTTAGTCTTTCCGAGATATGAAAAGCTGACGTTTTCAAAGCTTAAATACGCGCGGGGGCTATCGTTTGAAGCTTCGTTTGCCTCTTCGTTAAGCTCGCTTTCTGACGTCATTACCTCGGCAATTCTTCTTGCAGAGGCGGCGCACTTCGTGTACATAACGAAAATTCTGGTAACCGACATCATTGCCATTGATATAAGAGTAAAATACTGCATAAAGGCAACTACGGTTTCCGGGTCTGATATTCCCTCCTTAACCAGATTTGCCGAAAGCGCCACGACACCGATTATTCCCGCATTCATAAGCAAGGTCATTATGGGATTTACCGCTCCCATAACTATTCCGGCTTTACGCTCGTCTTTAGAAAGTCTTTTATTAACAACGTCATAACGGCGGTTTTCGTAATCGTTTTTCGAGAGAGCCTTGATAACCCTTATGCCCTGGGCGTCCTCTCTGACTACCCTTACCATTCCGTCAACCGAGCTTTGCACCTTTCTGTATAGCGGGACGCCCTGCCTCGAAATGAAAAACACCGTTACGAATATCAAGGGCAAAATAGCTATCATAACGAGAGCAAGTCTTGCGTCCATTATCAGAGTTATGGTTATTCCTCCGAAAAGGAGTATCGGGGCACGCACTCCCATTCTCTGCATCATACTCACAAAATTATGTACGTTGTAGGTGTCCGTTGTTATTCTCGATTCAAGTGACGGAATCGTAAAACGGTCGCTTTGCCTTGCCGAAAGTCGCAAGGTTTTTGAAAACAGCTCCATTCTCATAGCTTCAGAAAAGCTTGCGGAAACTGCCGCTGCCATTCTGTTTGCGATTATATTGCAAAAGCAAGCGCCTGCGGCGCAGCCTATCATAATTAAGCCCCATAAGACAATTTCCGACACGCTTTCACGCAGAATTACCGTCTTCAGTATGTGGCTGAGAATGTAGGGGATAAAAAGCTCTATCATAGTTCCGAGGGTTTTTATCGTAAAGCCCAGCGCCATTCTCCTTCTGTACGGCTTTAGGTAGCCAAGTATATATCTCATTCGTTATCTTCTCCTTGCAGAAGCCTTCTGGCTTTACTCTCCATTCTTTCAAGAACGCTCGTAAATACCGCGAGCTCTTCTTCGCTTATACCCTCGGTTATCAGAGAGTTCCACTCTCTCGCTATTTCTTTTACACGGGGCAGTGTGTCAAGCATTTTTTTCGTAGGATAAATGCGCTGAATGCGTTTGTCGCTGCTATCGGTAATCCTTGTGAGATATCCCATATCCTCAAGATAAGCCACGTTTCTTGCAACGGTGCTTTTATTAAAGCAAAGCCGGCGTGACAATTCCTCCTGCGACATTCCCGGATTTTTTGATATACAAATCACGAACACCTGCTGACTCTCGCTAAGCTCTCCCGAAAGCCTTTCGCCCCTATAAAGCGCTTGGCATCTGCTTATAACGTTTATTCTTCTCATTACAGACGGCATATTATTACCTCCAAAAGTTGCGTGTGCAACGGTTGCGTTTGCAACCATTTTATCATATCTTTCTCTGAAAGTCAATGAATTTGTTACAAAATACATTATAAGTTACAAAATACATTATAAAAAGAAGAAAAAAGCCAAAAGGGCGCAAAAAAAGCTCTGTCTTTAATTTCGCTGAAGACAGAGCTTTCTCACGTTAATAAAAATCAGTAGCAATAAAAATATACCATCATATAATGCATTACGCTTCCCAAAAGCACGAAGATATGCCAGACTGCATGCATATAGGGCGTTTGCTTTTTGCGGTAAAAGAATATTCCGCCTGTATATAAAAGTCCGCCAAGCACCAAAAAGAGTATGCCGCCTCCGCCTATCGCTTTATAGTAGGGATATATGGCGGCTGCGATTGTCCAGCCGGATATCACATAAAGCGCAAGACATATTTTTGAGTATTTTTTTACGTCTATGCAATTCAGAATTATTCCAAGCACTCCGCAGCCCGCAACGATAGAGAAAACTATCCAGCCTACCCAGCCGCCCATAGACACCCAACAGCCGGGAACGTAGGTGCCGGCTATAAGCAAAAATATTGAGGCGTGGTCAAACTTTTGTAAAAACATTTTCGCCACGGTTCCGTTTTTAACCGTGTGATATGCCGAGGACGCAGAGTAAAGCAGTATAAGCGAGCCTCCGAAAAGACAGGTGCTTACCACAGCCAAGGCTCCCAGCGGCGCAGTTTTTATTATAAGAAAAACAGTTCCCAAAATAGCAAGGGCAGTTCCCAAAAAATGCGTTACTGCATTGACTATTTCTTCATTCTTTGATTGAAAATTAGTTCTTTCTATTACTTTCTTCATATTCGTACCTTTCGGATTAGAGTTTTTGCTTTACGAGCCGAAGCGGCATTTCAAAAAACGGCGGCTCACGTCTTTCGCAAAAAAGATTACCTTCGAGACACCTTGCTTTTTGACGCAAAAACAGTATATACCGTTTTCAAGAAAAAGTCACCCTAAAGAAAGGTTTAGTAATTCAACTGTCTGTTCTTCGGACTCTCCCGGCGCAAAAATCGACTCTACTGTCAGGAGAAAAGAGAAAAAAACGCAAACAATTGTTTGCGTTTTTAAGGTTTATTTTCCATTTTTGGTTTTTCCGCCCCCACGCAGAAGCGCCTGCTTTATATCCCAGAGCTTTTGAGAGAGGTCTACGTAATAGCGGTGAGGATTCTCAAATCTTTTCACCTCGTCCCAAAGAGTTGCCACCTCGCCCAGACAGTAGCTTCTTATGTTTGAAATATGCGGAGTTTCGTAAACGCATTCGCCGTTTATGAATATCGGCACAAGGAGCTCTCTTAGGGTGTAATCGGTAAACTCCTTTTTCTTCCAGGTTTCTACGGGGTCAAATATTTCAAGGGGAGCGCTCGTGTCGATATGCTCGTCGTGAACGCAAAGCAGGTCGGCGCTTGCCTTTCCGGTTTCGTTATCGTAAATTCGGTACACCTTTTTGAAATGCGGATTCGTTATTTTTTCCGGGTTCTCGGATATCTTGATTTTAGGGATTATCTCGCCGTCCTTCTCCTTTGCGACAAGCTTATAAACACCGCCGAATACGGGATTCGATTTTGCGGTTATGAGGCGCTCGCCAACGCCAAAGGAATCTATTCTTGCGCCCTGCAATATTATATCTCTTATAATGTTTTCGTCAAGAGAATTCGATACAACTATCTTACATTCGGTAAAGCCCGCCTCGTCAAGCATCTTTCTTGCTTTTTTAGAAAGATAGGTTATGTCTCCCGAATCAAGACGTATTCCGCATTTCGTTATTCCCAAAGGCAAAAGAACCTCCCTGAAGGCCCTTATAGCGTTTGGTACACCGCTTTTAAGCACGTCATAGGTATCAACGAGAAGGGTTGCGTTGTTCGGATACATTTTACAGTAGGATACGAATGCCTCGTACTCAGTATCAAACATCTGAACCCAAGAATGAGCCATAGTTCCCGTTGCGGGGATTGCGTAATCTCTGTCGGATATAGTACAAGCCGTTGCGGAGCAGCCGCCTATATACGCCGCTCTGGCGCCCAAAACGGCGCCGTCAGGCCCTTGCGCTCGGCGAGAGCCGAATTCCGCTACCGGACGTCCGTCAGCGGCTCTTACCACTCTGTTAGCCTTCGTTGCGATAAGCGATTGGTGATTTAAGCAAAGCAGAACGAAGGTTTCTATAAACTGCGCCTCTATCGAGGGCGCACGAACGGTCATAATCGGCTCGCCGGGAAAAATGGGAGTTCCCTCTGGAACTGCGTATATATCACCCGTAAAGCGAAAGCCTCTGAGATACTCTAGAAAGCTCTTGGAAAACATATTTTTGGAGCGGAGAAATTCAACGTCATTATCGGTAAATTTCAGCGTTTTTATATATTCTATTACCTGCTCCAGCCCTGCCGCAATAGCAAAGCCGCCCCCATCGGGAACCTTGCGGAAGAATACGTCAAAATAGGCTATTTCAGTTCCCTTTCCAAGCTCAAAATATCCGTTTGCCATAGTGAGCTCATAAAAATCGCACAAAAGAGTATTGTTAGGTTTTAGCATTATAAGTTCCTTTCTTAAAGAGATAGCTTCAGGTCGCCCTCTTTTATCCAGCCGAGCTTTCGCATTATTTCAGAGAAAAGGAGAGAGAGAACGGCGGGAAGCACTATGCAGACCACAGCTGCGCCCAAAGCCGAATTGGCGTTAAAGCCCATATCGGCAAATATTCCAAGCGGTCCTACTACACCGCAGGTTCCCATACCGGCGCTTACACCGGTGCATTCAAGCTTAAAAAGACAGGTCGAAACCGGCCCCGTTATCGCAGAGGCAAGTGTCGGCGGTATCCATATAAGCGGATTTTTTACTATATTGCCCATTTGAAGCATTGAGGTTCCAAGTCCCTGAGCAACCACTCCGCCCCATTTGTTTTCACGGAAGGAAATAACGGCAAAGCCAACCATCTGAGCGCAGCAGCCGGCTACGGCGGCCCCTCCTGCAAGTCCGGAAATTCCTATAGCAGCGCAGATAGCCGCCGAGCTTATCGGCAGAGTGAGTATAACGCCAACAAAAACGGAGATTACTATTCCCATAAGAAAGGGCATTATTGTAGTTGCGTAATCAAGGAAATATCCTATCCAATACATTGCGTATGCAATACCGGGGCAAAGAAGCATAGCGGCTACGCCGCCGACAGACAGAGTTACCGCCGGAGTAACCAGTATATCAACCTTTGTGGTTTTTGATACGAGCTTACCTACCTCTACCGCCAAAAGCACACACACGAAAGCGCCCATCGGCCCAGCAGTCAGCATAGCGCCGCCTTCGCCAAAGGCTGCGCCGTAGGCGTTTCCAAACATACCCACGACACCTGCCGAAAGCATTATCAGCATCGGAGCCTTTAGGGAATACGCTATAGCGATACCGATAACCGCTCCGGTTGCGCCTCCGGCTCCTGAGAGAAGGTTGAAAAAGTCGTAAAATACATTCCCCTCCGGTATGTATTTTGCCACAGTACCAAAAATCGTTCCCATAAGAAGCGAGGCAAAAAGTCCGAGCGCCATTGCGCTCATTGCATCTACGAAATAGATTTTTGGAGAAAGGGACACACCTTTTTTCCGAAGATATGCCCGAAATCCGTTTTTTTCAGTCTTTTCCATATTCATTTTCTCATATTTCTTTCCTTATCTATATATCCCTGCAATATTATTTCCGCTGAAAGCGTATCTATTGCTTTTTTTCTTTTTTTGCCGTAGGTTCCGGAGCCGTCAAGAAATCTGTACGCCTCCATAGTGGTCATTCGCTCATCATAAAAATCTATCGGTATATCGGTAAGGGATTTTAGAATTTCTGCAAAGGCTCTGACCGTTTCCGCCCTGCTACCCTCGCTTCCGTTCATATTTTTTGGAAGACCTATTATTATCCTTTTACACCCTCTTGTTTCCGCCTCTTTTGCGACACGGATAGCGGTGTTTCTCATTCCACCCTCAGCTACGGTGCCTATGGGGCCGGCAAGCATTCCCGAAACGTCACACTCTGCAAGTCCGGTTCTGACGTCACCGTAATCAACTCCGAGATATTTTCCGTGACTCATATCCATACTGTTTCCACCTTTCTCTAAAAAACGGCAAAACGCCGTTTTTTTCACAGTCAAAATACCGCTGCAATATAAAATTTAAATATTTCTTTCGTTAAACCTTTTTATAAACGAAAATTATAAAATCCGCCTCGGTATCGAGGCTTTCCAGTGAAAGTATTCTTTCCCTTGCTTCCTTGCCCGTTCTGTAGGCGTACGGAGTCATCATAAAGAGATTTCTTATTTCATTTTGCGATTTCAAGGAAAGAGTAAAGCTCACCCTCTCACTTTTAAGAAGACTAAAGCCCTCTAGGTCGCTGTCCTCCACCGTATTTTCGTAAGGACTGTCGTAAATTTTGCTTTTAAGCGTGAAAAGATGCTTTTCTGCGGGTATAGCCATAATAAAATAACCGCCGGATTTTATCACCCTTTGAGTCTCAGAGAGGGCAAGAGGCGCAAAAAGATTAAGAAGCATATCCACGCTGCTATCGGCAATCGGCATATGGTAAGAGCCGGCTACGGCAAATGAAATTTGCCGATTTTTCTTCGCTGCCGCCTTAACCGCTTCCTTTGATATATCAAAACCCGAAAAATGCACCCGTTTGCCGATATCGGAAAGCCTTTTTTCAAGATAATCGGTATAGTACCCCTCTCCGCAACCGGCGTCAAGAATATTCGCACTGTCAAAGCATAGCTCTGAAAGCACGTCAAAAATCCGCTGTGCGAGGGGCAAGTATGCCCCCGTGTTAAGAAATTGCCGTCTTGCAAGCACCATTTCTTTGTTATCACCGTGTGTTGACGCAGTGTTCGTGAGAAGAAGGTTATAATATCCCTCTTTGCTTCTGTCAAACGAATGGCGC
>JAZSBB010000080.1:0-27847 GCA_045602185.1 Eubacteriales bacterium | reverse complement strand
GACGTTGTCTTTTTGAACGGGGATAACAGCACGACGAGTCTGCTTGAATCTATCGGCGAGGGCGCGTTTAGAGATTGCGCCTACCTCACTAGCTTTAGGCTTACGAAGTGGGTTGAAGAGATAGGCGAAAACGCCTTTTACGGCGACATAAGGCTGGTTCACGTTATCGACGAAACCTACACCGACGATATCATAGTCACAGCGGGCTCGCAGGATTACGGTCAGATAGGCGCTAACGCTCTTCTTGTTACCTACGGCGGAGAATCGGCAGTTCGGAAAACTAAGGACGGATTGGTATTCTTTAGCCACGGCGCAAGTTCCTACCTCGTTTCCTACGAGGGCACGGCGGAAAGCCTCACTCTGCCCCCTCTTTATGAGGACGCCGCTTATACTATAAGAAAATATGCCCTCTATCACGACAGCTCTGTGAAGAATCTCGTTATTTCGGCAGGCGTTGTGCTTGATAGTTCGGCATTCAGCGGCTCGGCTATCGAGAGCGTAGCTCTGCCAGAGGGAATAACCGAAATCCCCGATTACGCTTTTTCAAACACACAGCTTAAAACCGTAACGATTCCAAACACGGTTAAGGTTATAGGGGATAGCGCGTTTTTTTACTGCACAGAGCTTTCCGAGGTCGTATTTGAAGCGGGCTGCACGCTTAAAGAAATAAAGGACGAGGCATTTTTTGGCGCCGGAATAGATAAATTCGTAATACCGAAAAGCGTAAAGAGAATAGGCAATAAGATTCACTATAACAATAATAATTATATGAAATCGGAAACCGTTTTTGAAAACGGATCCGTTATAGAAAAAGCAACGAACCAGAGCTTTGTTATGGAAAACGATAAATTCACCGTAGACTCATACGGTGGAAAATACGTTGGCTCGTCCGAAAATCCATATCTCGTATTTCTCGGATTTGTTGACACGCCCCCCGAGAGCTATACGTTAGCTGAGGGAACGAGAGTCGTTGCAGATGAGCAGTCGAGATACACCTTCCAAGGTCTTGGTGAGCTTGTCCTAAGCCCAAGCGTAGCTTACGTTGGCTATATTTTTACGTCTAATTCCTATACCACGCTCGGCGTTTCTGATATGTCACAGCTCAATAGCTTAATTAAAAGCATTTCGGAAAACGGCGGCGATAACAGATTTGTTCTCACAGAAGCCGAAAATATCAACGTTGGCGGAGAGGCATTAAAGAATCTCGTTATAGAAGAGGGAATAACCGAGCTTTATGACGAGCTGTTTTCAGACGTTACTTCTATTGAAACTCTTACCCTGCCGCAGAGCTTACTAAAGGTCGGCAGCGATTGCTTTAACGGCTGTGTTAACGTAAAGGATTTGACAGTTCCGAAAGACGTGCTTTCTGCGGATTTTTGTGGTATGTCAGGTCTTGAAAGTGTGTATATAGCCGCTAAAAATGCAAAGATTTTCCTGGATTCGTACAATGCGGAAATCACTGTTGGCAAAACGGTAGAAGCGCTTGGTGGAAACGTTTCTGCCTTGAAATCTATAGACTTTGAGTCGGGCTCGGCTATAAGCGAGATAGGTGACGGACTCTTTTGGCGTTCGAATATTTATCAAATAGACCTTCCCGAGAGTGTTAAGGTAATAGGCGACTATGCTTTTTCTGATTCACACCTTAGCAGCATAAAGCTGCCCGACGGGCTTACAACGATAGGCAGATGTGCCTTTCAGTCAACCGACCTTGAATCTATAACGGTTCCGGGCGGTGTAAAGGTAATAAGTGAGTATGCCTTTTCCGATTGTCCGCTTGTGAGCATAATTCTCTGTGACGGAATAGAGGAGATAGAGGCTTATGCCTTCTATGACATAGGAAACACTCGGAAGCAGACAGAGGTAACTCTGCCCGAAACGCTTGAAAAAATCGGCTCTTCCGCCTTTACAAATTACGATTTCAATACAAAGCTGACAAATTCGATTCCCGATAGCTGCTCTTATATCGCGGCTGGCGCATTCCAAAACGTGCTCTCGCTTGAGGCAAAATTCGCGGAGGACGCAGTCTGGTATTATACCGACGGTGTCGGAGAAGAGCATATAGCGGAGAATCCTTCCTCGATACTCGCAAGCTACGATATATACCGCAAGGATACAACCGAGGAGTAATTTTTTCGAAGCATAAAATATATTAGGGAGCTAAAGCTTTTCGCCTTAGCTCCCTTTGATATTTAAATTAATCGTTTTCCTCGTGCTTCTTTCTGAGAATTTCAACGTTATGAAGCACGGCTCTTTTCTTTAGAGGATACCATAGCCAGAGAATCAGCGCAAGTCCGATAAATCCTATAGCCGGAACAAGAGTGGAAATATTGAAGATTCCGTTAAGAACGGAAGGGGTAAACGCAGTTTCCTGAGAGTATCCTATGAGGGTGAGCAACAGTCCCGAGAGTCCTGCTGCGCCTGCCTGACCAAGCTTTCTTGAAAAGGAATAAAGCGCATATATAGAGCCGTCCTCACGTACGCCGTTTTTAATTTCGGAGTAATCTATAACGTCAGTTATCAGCGCCCACGAAACCATAGCGAAAATTCCGAGTCCCAGCCAGTTAAGAACGTTCCAGGCGGTGTAAACCCATACGTTTTTGGGACGTATAAAAAACAGAATAATACATATTCCGCCGGCAAGCAGATTTGAAGCAGCGCTAAGCTCAGCCTTTCCGAATTTTCTTGCGAGCGGCTTTGCAAGCGCAGCGGCAATCAGCATTGAGCCCATCATAGTAAAGGTTGAAACCGACTGAGCTGTCGTATTGCTGTAATAATTAGGATAGACGTAATTAGCCATAGATTGCATAGTCAGCTGAGCGAGCAGCATAAGGACTGAGGCAACTATAATAGAAAGCAGAGCCTTGTTTGAAAGCAGATTTTTTATAAGCTCGCCTGCTGATATTTTTTCTGTTTTTTCGTGCGGAGGCGGCGTTACTCTTTCGGTGCTGAGATAATAGCAAAGAAGGTAGGAGATAATTGCAAGTATCGAAAAAACTCCGGCTATAAGAGTAAACGAGCTTCCGTTCAGAACGGTCAGTCCGTCTACGGTGTCGTAGGCAAAAAGCGGAATGCCGGCTCCGATTATAACCCCGGCAAGTGAGCTTCCCATAGTTCTGTAGGTGGAAAGCGATTGCCTGTCGTCAGGCTCTCTTGAAATGGCGGAGGCCATTGAGCCGTATGGAATGTTTATCGAGGTATAGAAGACCGAGCCCCATAAAATATAGGTGACTGAAAGCCAGAAAATTTTAAAGGTCATACTGTAATCGGCAAATGCCGATTGATAAATAAGAAACGAAGAAAGCGCCACGGGTCCGCACATTCTTATCAGCCAAGGCTTGAATTTTCCGTTTTTGGTGGGCCTTGCCTTGTCGCAGAGCCGACCCATAGCAACGTCGGTAAAGGCGTCAACGAATCTCGCAAGCATCATAACGATACCTACGGTGAATGCCGAAACTCCCATAACGTCCGTATAGAATTTCAGCAAAAAGGACGAGGAAAGAATAAAGGTGAAATCGTTTCCGAAATCACCCAGCAAATAGCCAAGCTTATCCCTCAGTCCAAAAGGACGGGGGTTTTTTGCTTCTTGTATCATAACCGATACCTTTCGGTGATTTTATTTTATAGCTATTTTGCTTTGTTTTCGTTAAAATATTCGTTTCTGCCGTTATTTAATTTTTGCGTTTCTGCACATAGGCTTGAATTTGCAAAAGGAGCAAGGCGAGGTGTCTCTCTTTAGCATAGGCTCGGCAGAAATGTTTCCGCTTCTCATTTTCGAAGTAACTCTTCTGACGGAATCCTCAACCGTCTCGGCAAGAGTTTTCCAATCCTCCTCGGAATAAAGCTTATTTTCGCTGTCCTTGTAATATGAGCCGTCCTTTTTAATTCTGATAGGTAAAAAGGACATATTCATGGCGTCAAGGCTTATTTTGTCATTGAGGAGCATACCCTGTCTTTTTTGGTCGGATTTTACCGCTTCGTTTTCGCTATCCTCGGTAGCGTGTGAAATTTTCACGTCAGAAAGGTCGGATTTTACGTATAAAACTCCGGCGGGAATCAGTCTTCCGTCCTCACCTAAGCCAAGGCTTTGGTGAAGGCGCTTGTTTTTGGAATCAACGACAGCTCGCAAATAGAGAAACATCTGTAGATTTTTGCCTTCGCAAAGGTCGCTCGGCTTAAAATCCTTCTTTCCGGTCTTGTAATCGATAACCCTGACGTAAACGTCATTTCCGTATTTGTAAGAGTCAACACGGTCTATACTGCCCTTTATCAGCGTCCTTTTGCCGTCTTCTTCGTCAAAGGCGAGCAGCTCCGGGTCGCATTCGCCCCTTCCGCCTATACGCAGCTCGAAATATTTGGGCGTGTATTTTGAGCCGGAAAATTCTTCGCAAAGTCCTTCGACTATCGGCTCAGCGGAGCGGATAAGGCGCTCTATAAGAAGGGACTCTCTTGTTTTTACGGAGTCCTTTTCGCAAAGAATCTTTTTTAAATACATCTCAGCGGCGGCTCTGGTAAGCGCCATTCTTTCTTCTTTTCCTATTTCTTTTACAGAAATTTCCTGTTTTTCGATAAGTGCGAAGAAATTTTCAAGTATAGCGTGAATAAACGAGCCTATATTCCTTGCGTCAAATTGGGCTTTCTCGTTTTCCGAAAGTCTTAGGTCGTATTTGCAAAAATACGCAAGAGGGCAGTTGTTGTACGTATCTATTTTTGTCTGGCTAAGCGTAAGGTCGGCGCCGTATATCATACCGAGTGTGCTTTCCGAAAGGCGCATATTTGAGTTTTCGGTGCTTTTCTCAGCGCAGCTCACCTTATCCGAAAAGCCCTTTTCAATAAGGGCAGCCTTCACCGATTCGTAGTTCTCCGCCTTTATACGTCCCAGTGTTTCAAGCGCATCTAGGGGTGAATATATAAGCTCGCTTGTCGGAATATCGGATATTTTCAGAACCTTCGTTTCTCTGTCACCTATAGCCAGTATTCTGTCAATAACCTCGCTTCTTTTTGCGGGTGAAAAGTCCATATCCTTGGCATAATAAATCATAGTGACGCTCTCGGTGGCGTAAGAGAATGAACGTGCGAAGGAATAAAGCTCTCTTGCCTCGTAAAGCTCCTCGTCAGGCTTAAAGGGGAGTCCTGCCGAAAAGAGAAGAGCTTTGTCCCTCTGTGAGAAATAAGCGTCCGATTTCAGCGTTGCAGGAAGCTCTCCGTTATTTACGCCAAGCATATAGATATGCTTTTTTCGGGATAGCCTGAGTGAATTTGAGGAGCCTGCCGTAACGGTGTCGCAAAACGTGGGAATTTTTGACACGGTAGCGGAGGAAAAGAGTATTTTCAGTCTTGCGACAAAGGCCTCGGCATCTGTTTTTTCGTCACCGGAGCATTCTATAAGGGTGTCGAGGGAATCGCATATTATTCTGTAAAGCCTTGAGTTCTCCTCAGCAAGCTCGGCCTCTGTAAGTGCGGTAAGCTCTCTCACACGCTCGCATAAACGCTCGGAGAGGGAGAGCGACCTTATGAAATTATAAAGCGCAAGAGTAAAGTCGTAAACCGTTTCCGATTGCGATATATCAGAGGAAAGCTTTATAAGAGGGGAGAGAAGCTTTTTTCTTATGGCGTCTATTTCGAGAAGCTCTCTGTCTGTCTCTTCGCTGTGAAAAGCAGAAAATCCGTCAGGATTCATATTCCAAATTATACCGTCAGTGAATCTTCCCTTGTTTATCTGCCAGCGTTCCGCATAAGCCTCAAATTTGTCGCATTCCTCACGTGAAATGCCGGAAAGTCCGCTTTTTGCGTAGGCAATAACGTCCTCTCGGCAAAATCCGCCTATAACGCTCTGAAATGCGGTGTAAATGAGCTTTATTGCCTCAAACGATGCAAGGTCGGCTTTTGCTGAAATGAAAAGAGGAATGCCGTTTTTCTTCGCAGAAACGTCTAAAACTCCAACGTATTTTTCTGCGCTCGAAGCAACTATTGCAAAATCGGAATATGAGGCTCCCGCCATAACCTTTTTTCTTATATCGGAGGCGATAAAGTCACACGCATCATAGGGTGTAGCGGCTTCGTATATTTTTAGCGCCTCTCCGAAATGTAAACTATTATTGTCAAAATCTTTTCCTGTCTGCCACAACAGGTCAAGCGCCTCGCTAAGAGCCTCTGGAGAACCCTGCCTGCCGTCACGCTTTATAAGCTTAATTTCGGCAGATAGCTTTTTTGCAATTGATGTGAGGCGGCGCTCTGTAGCCATAGGCTCTGTAAATTCGAATGCGTCCTCTCTTGATTTCGACACGTTCAGAAGAACGGTTAGCTCGGTGCGCTTTATCAAAAGCTCGAGAAGCTTATATTGAGGCTCGGTAAAGGATATGAAGCCCTCGGCAAAGAAAAGCGTGTCCGAAAACTTTTCGCTTTCCCGATAAAGCCGTCTTACCGCCTCTCCGATATCCTCGCCCACCTCTGAGTACTTTTCTGAAAGAAGCTTTTTGTACAGTGCGGTTATTCTTATAAGGTCGTCAAGCTTTTTTTGCAGTCTTGGATTTTCGCTGATAATGTCTTTAGCGTTAATAAGCTCCTCGCACTCAATAGCGAGGCTGTCGGCTTCTCCGATTGCGGCAAGAGCCCTTTTTACCATACCGTAATTTATTTCACGCCGCCCGTCAGTAAGCGTAAGGGTAGGAGCCAGCTCCGTGAGCGTGCGCCACATAATAAGAGCGCTTTTTGCTCCGTCACAGTATTCCTTGTCAACTCCTCCGAGAGAGCGGAGAAGTGAGTTTGCAAGTCTTGTGAAATTTGTGACCTCAAATCTTAAGGGAGCGTTATCTGAAAGCAGCTTTGCCATTTCGCTCTCGGCAATAACCGTTTTTTGCTCGGGAACTATAAGGATAGCTCGTTTGCCCGCCTTAAGCGCCGCCGCTATTTCGCTTTTCAAAAGTGCTTCGGCGTCCGAATAAAATGAGCCTTGTATGATTTTAAGCATCGCTATTCTCCCCAAGGTATTTTTCGTTTATTTTGTAGCCGTAATTTCTCGAAGAAAGAATTATTTTCTCTTCGCTTTGCTCCAGCTTTTCACGCAGATAATGAATATAAACGTTAAGTATGCCCTTTTCGGCTCTCTTGCCCCAAACCTTATAGAGCAGCTCCTCTCTCGTTACGTATTCGCCCCTCTTTTCCATAAGAGCGCAAAGTAGAGCGTATTCAAGCTCTGTTAAATGAACGGTTTTTTCACCAAGGGCTGCGCTCCTTGTGCTTTCTATAACCGAAAGCGTCTCCTTAGGGCTAAATTCAATAAGAGAGGCGAGCGTGCCGAGTCCGAAGGGCAGTGAAATATCAGCCTCGTCCGTTCTCGACATAGTAAGAGCATCGGGGTGTGAAAAAATTTTGCTGTCCAGGTCGATTAAAAAGAGGTCGTAAACACCGCTTTCTTCTTTTCTCGCAAGGTCTTCAACAGTTGCAAGTCCCAGAAATTCCAGCCGTATTTTTTGAAAAAGAAACTTGTCGAGGGTATAAACGCCAACCCTTTTTGCGTATCCGCCGTCCTTCATAGCTCAGTACCTTTCAAATAAAATCTCCAGAAATTCTAATTTATTAGAATTATTATACATTTAAATTTTCATTCTGTCAATACGAAAAGTTTTTAAAATAAGCATAGAGCAACAAATGCAATCTCTCGGGCAATTTTTGCAATTGTTGCATAGAAGAACTTATAGTATAATTAACGTAACAACAAAACAAAAGGAGTCGTTTTTATGAAAAGCGATATGATGAAAGAACTCTATTCTATAGGACTTATTCCGGTAATTAAGATTGAAAATCCGGACGATGCGCTTCCTCTTGCAAAGGCGCTTATTGACGGCGGACTTCCGGCGGCAGAGATAACCTTCAGAACGAAATGCGCAGCCGAGGCTATTAAAAATATAACCGAAGCATATCCCGAAATGCTTGTCGGAGCAGGAACCGTGCTTACCACCGAGCAGGTAGACGCAGCGATAGCGGCTGGCTCTAAATTTATAGTTTCTCCCGGTCTTAACCCCAAGGTAACAGCATACTGTCTTTCCAAGGGAGTTCCTATGCTTCCCGGCTGCTCAAATCCCTCGGATATCGAGGCAGCACTTGAACTTGGTCTTTCAACCGTTAAATTCTTTCCCGCAGAGGCTGCCGGCGGTGTAAAAATGCTTAAGGCTATGGCGGCGCCCTATGGTCAGGTAACCTTTATGCCTACCGGAGGAATCAATGCGGATAATTTGCTTGAGTATCTGAAATTCAATAAGATAATCGCCTGCGGCGGCTCGTTTATGGTAAAGGACGAGCTTATAAAGGAAAAGAAATGGGACGAGATAACTGCCCTTACAAAGAATGCGGTAAAGACTATGCTCGGTCTTGAGTTCGTCCATATGGGAATAAATGCAGAGAACGAGGAAGAGGGCAGACGTGGAGCAAAGCTTTTCGAGACTATGTTCGGAATGGCTCAGCGTGAAACCTCAAAGTCGATATTTGCGGGCGAGGCGTTTGAATTTATGCTTAAAAAAGGTCCCGGCAGATGCGGTCATATAGGAATACGCACTCATTTCGTTGACAGAGCAATGGCTTATTTCGGAAGAATGGGCTTTGAATTTGACGAGTCGAGCGTTACCTATGACGATAAAACCGGAAAGCCTAAGTTCGTATATTTCAAGGACGAGATTTGCGGCTTTGCTATTCACCTTGTGCAGAAATAATACTGATTAATGAAAAGGTAGCCCGGTTAAAGCCGAGCTACCTTTATGAATGAAAGGCAAAAAATGCGACTTGATAAATTTCTTTCGGATATGGGAATATCCTCAAGGAAGGAAACTGCCATAGCCGCAAAGCGAGGGCTTATACTGGTAAATGGCGAGCCGTTTCGTGATGCGTCAAAGCATATAGATGCCGAAAACGATACCGTGGTATATATGGGCAGAGAAATTTCCTACAGTAAATATACCTACGTAATGATGAATAAGCCTATGGGCTACGTCAGCGCAACCGAGGATTCAAAGCTTCCGGTTGTAACCGAGCTTTTACCTGAGGAGCTTCGCAGAATGGAGCTTTTTCCGGTGGGAAGGCTTGACAGAGATACCGTAGGCCTTATGATACTTACAAACAATGGCTCCCTTGCGCATAGGCTTCTTTCGCCAAAGCGTCACGTAGAGAAGGAATATTACTTTAAATGCGCCGAGCCTCTTTTGGAGGGAGCGGAGGAAAGGTTCAAAAATAAAGTAGTCTTAAAGGACGGATACGAGTGTAAAAGCGCCGTGCTCATTGCCGATTCGGATAGGCTTGGCGGCAGAATAATTCTTACCGAGGGAAAATATCACCAGATAAAAAGAATGATAGCCTCTCTTTCAAACAGAGTCACCTATCTTGAGAGAATAAGATTTTCTGACGTAAGGCTTGACGCTTCGCTTTCACGTGGCGAATGGCGTCTACTTACCGAAAGCGAAAAGAAAATTCTCGAATCGGCAGAGGATTAATTTTTGAGGACTCTATTTTAGATTTTCTCTTTACAAATCAAATCAAATGTGATAGAATAATAAGGACCCGTTTTCGGGGGACTAAGCAAAGAAAAATGGAGCGAAAATGGATATCGTAAAAACTTTAGCAGAAGAATTTAACCTGAAGGAAGAGCAGGTTAACAACACAATAGCGCTTATTGACGAGGGAAACACCATACCCTTTATTTCAAGATATCGTAAGGAGGTTACGGGCAGTCTTGATGACGCCACCCTTAGAGATCTTTTTGACAGACTTCAGTATCTTCGCAAGTTGGACGAGCGCAGAAACGAAATTTCCGAACTTATAGCGGCGCAGGAGAAGCTTACGCCCGAAATCACCTTTGCGCTTAATAACGCAAAGACGCTCGTTGAGCTTGAGGATATATACAGACCGTATAAGCCCAAGAGAACGACCAGAGCCTCTATAGCAAGGAGCAAAGGACTTGAGCCTCTTGCCAACTATATCATTGAGCAGAGAGATTCCTACGAGATAGCCATAGACGTATATGCCGAGGAATTTATATCAAGCGAGGAGGGTAAGGAGGTACCGGACGTGGCGGCGGCTCTTGCCGGAGCATCTGACATTATAGCCGAGGACGTTTCGAACAGTGCCGAAATAAGAAAAGCGCTGCGTGAATATACTATGGCGTACGGCTCCTTTGCGACAAAGGGACTTACCGAAGAAACCTCGGTATATGAAAACTATTACGAATTTTCCGAGCCTATCAAAAAGCTCAAGGGCCATAGAATTCTTGCTATTAACAGAGGCGAGAAGGAGGAGTTTTTGAAGGTATCCGTGACTCTGCCCGAGGAGGACGGAATAGCTCAGCTCGTAAGCAAGGTCGTAACGAACAAAAATTCTCCCGCCCTGCCTTATATAATGGAAACTCTTAAGGATGCGTACGCAAGATTGCTTTTTCCCGCTATCGAAAGAGAAATAAGAACCTCTCTTTTTGACGATGCATCAGAAGGCGCCTTGAAGGTGTTTGCCGAGAATTTGCGCAATCTTCTCCTGGTATCTCCCATAAAGGGAAAAACGGTTTTGGGATACGACCCCGGCTACGGACACGGATGTAAGCTTGCAGTTGTTGATAAAACGGGCAAGGTGCTTGATACAGCGGTTATATATCCCTTCCGCTCAAAAGGAAGACCGGACGATAACGATATTGCGAAATCGAAGGCAACCGTCCTAAGACTCGTGAAGAAAAATAACGTTGATATAATCTCAATAGGAAACGGAACCGCATCTAGAGAATCGGAGCGCTTTATCGCAGATACGATAAGAGACCCCGAATGTCCCAAGGGTGTTAAGTACACTATAGTTTCCGAGGCGGGCGCATCGGTGTATTCCGCATCAAAGCTCGCAACCGAGGAGTTCCCGGATTTTGACGTAATGCAGAGAAGCGCTATATCAATAGCGAGAAGGCTTCAGGACCCACTTGCCGAGCTTGTAAAAATCGAGCCCAAGGCGATAGGCGTAGGTCAGTATCAGCACGATATGAAGCAGGCAAGGCTTACCGATGCTCTCGGAGGCGTAGTTGAGGATTGCGTAAATGCGGTCGGCGTTGATATAAACACGGCATCGTATTCGCTCCTTTCATACGTATCGGGAATTAATTCCACCGCCGCAAAGAATATAGTTGCATACAGAGAAGCAAACGGCGAATTTAAATCAAGAAAGCAGCTTCTGAAGGTTCCCAAGATAGGAGACAAGGCGTTTACTCAGTGCGCTGGCTTCCTTCGTATTCCGGGCGCCGCTGAGGTTTTTGACTCAACGGGCGTTCACCCCGAGTCCTACTCGGTTGCAGACGAGCTGTTGCACCGCTTCGGCTTTAATTCTGAGGACGTCAGAAACAATAACCTTGTTCTGCTCAGATTTAAGGCTAGCCAGTACGGAATAGCAAAGCTTGCCCGTGAGCTTGGCTGCGGTGAGCCTACTCTTGAGGATATTATAAGCGAGCTTGAAAAGCCGGGCAGAGATATCCGTGATGATGCTCCGGCGCCGGTTCTTTCCACAGAGGTTCTTGAGATAACCGACCTGAAGCCCGATATGCTCCTCAAGGGAACGGTAAGAAACGTTGTTGATTTCGGTTGCTTCGTTGATATAGGAGTTCACCACGATGGACTTCTTCATATTTCGGAAATGAGCGACAGATACGTAAAAAGTCCCTCAGACCTATTCTCAGTAGGAGACGTTATTGAGGTCAGAATAAAGGACGTAAACGTGGAAAAGCACCGTATTTCTCTTACTCGCAAGGGACTTGATACCCCCAAAAAATAATTTAATCATTCTCGGCTGTCCATCGTAGTTATATCTCGGAGGACAGCCGTTTTTATTTGTAAGGAGGCTTATGAAAAGAACAGGTGGCGTGCTTATGCACGTATCTTCCCTTTATGGCGACTATTCTATCGGGACGCTTGGAAAAGAGGCATTTGAGTTTATTGATTTTCTTTCCGAGTGCGGATTCGGGATATGGCAGGTTCTTCCGCTTTGTATGACGGATAGCTTTAATTCGCCCTATAGCTCAAAAAGCTCGTTTGGCTTTAATCCGTACTTTATAGACCTGCCCACGCTTTTTTCAAAGGGCTTTATAACCGAGGAGGAGCTGAATTCTGCAAAAAGCTCCGAAAAATATCTCGTTGAGTTTGAAAGGCTTAGGTCGGAGCGACTTCCGCTTCTTTTTAAGGCTGCCAAAAGAGCGGGGCGTGACTTAAAAACAAGAGAGGAAATGAGCCGTTTTTTTGCCGAGCGTCCTTATCTTGCCGCTGCGGCAAGATTTCTTTCCATAAAGGATAAAAACGGCGGAGCGCCCTGGCAAGAATGGCAAAACAAAGAGATTGACGAGGAATGTTTATTTGCCTGGCAGTTTATTCAGTACGAGTTTTTTTGCCAGTGGTCGAAAATAAAAAAACACGCCGAGAAAAAGGGCGTGAAAATAGTAGGCGATATGCCCATTTATGTATCTCTTGACAGCGCAGACGTTTGGTCGGAGCCGGAAAACTTTCTCCTTGACAGTAAGGGATATCCGCTCTCTGTTTCGGGAGTGCCGCCCGATTATTTTTCACCGGACGGACAGCTCTGGAATAATCCAATTTACGATTATAAAAGAATGGAGGAGAACGGATTTTTGTGGTGGAAAACCCGCATAAAACATATGCTATCCCTCTTTGACGGAATCCGCATAGACCATTTCAGAGGCTTTGACGCATACTGGAGTGTGCCGAGCGGCGCAAAAAGCGCACGAGAGGGAAAATGGATAGAGGGCCCGTCAAGAAAAATAATAGACGCCATAAGGTCGGAGACGAAGGACGCTCTTATAATAGCCGAGGACCTTGGCGATATAACCGACTCGGTAAGGGAGCTTCTTTCATATAGCAAATTTTCAGGAATGCGAGTTTTTCAGTTTGCTTTTCTAGGGGATTATTTGAGTCCGCATCTGCCCCATAACTATATAAACGAATGCGTAGCATATACCGGAACGCACGATAATAATACCTTGCTTGGATATCTTTACGAGTGCGATGCTGCCACCCGTGTGAAGATTTTTGAATATTGCGGATACCGTGGCAGCAGTATTGACGAGGGCGCTCGGCAAGTTATGTCGGTTATGCTGCGTTCTTCTGCGGGCGCAGTTATTTTTCCTATTCAGGATATTTTGGGATTCGGCGCTGACACCCGAATGAATACGCCGGGCGTTGCAAAGGGCAACTGGGCGTATAGAGTTACGGCGGAGCAGCTTTCCTCGCTTAACAGAGAAAAATATAGCAAAGCCCTCTCCCTTTTTGGAAGACTTTAAAAAAGCGGAGCCAAAATTTCGATAAGCGCCCGGGATATACTCTCGAAAACCGAGCCCTTCTTGCCGATATCTATTTTTTGCGAGACCGAAAGAATTTCTTTTGCGTCATTTTCTATTTCTTCTATGACCTTATGACCCTCGAACCATACGCCGTTTTCAAGGTTATGCCCGAGACTTCTGTAATCGAGATTTATAGAACCTACCGCTGCGTATTTTCCGTCCGCTAAATAGGTTTTTGCGTGTAGAAAGCCGGGAGAATATTCGTAAATCTCAGCGCCCAGACGGCATAGCCGCTTTGCGCAGGTTTTTGTGAGAAGGTAAGCGGCGTATCGGTCGGGGCGGGAGGGAATGACTATTCTGATTTTCACGCCTCTTTTAGAAGCGTCCCTTATTGCGCATTCAACCTCGCTGCCGCAAATCAGATACGGAGTCGTTATAAACACCTCTTTTTTTGCGTTGGAAATCATACTGCAAATAGCAAGACTTGCGGTGTTTGCCTCGTATAACGGGCTGGGGCCGTTGCCGAATGCTATAACGGCGCCGCTTTCTTTTTGTCGCTCGTATCTGTAATATTTAAAAAAACTTTCGCTCTTGTCGGCTGCCGATACGAAATCCGAAAGAAAAAGAAAGGTAAATTCGTTTGCTATGTTTCCCGTAAGCCGCACTGCAGAGTCCTTCCAAGCGCCCAGCTTCTTTGTTGGGTAAAGATATTCGTCCGCCAAATTAATGCCGCCGGTGTAAGCAATTTTTCCGTCAATAACGGCAATTTTTCTGTGGTTTCTGCTATTCATTCCCCCTATAAAAAATCCCCGTCTTCCCTTGTGGCATACTGCATTTATGCCGTATTTTTTCATTTGACGGCAAAAATCGTTTGGCAGTCTTCTAAGGCTGCCAAGCTCGTCATAAATCACCCTTACCTCGACACCGTGTAACGTTTTTTCCTTCAGTATATCGAAAATTTCACCCCAAAAGCTGCCCGCCGCAACCGTGTAAAACTCCAGAAAAATGAATTTCTTGGCGTTTTTTAAGTCGCAGAGCAGTCTTTTTCTTTTTTCGGCAGGAGAGGAAAGATAATCAGCGCCGGCATCAGAGTAAGCGGAGGTGCCGGCGGCTCTCATAATTTCCCTTGAAAATGAAAATGCGCCGTTATCAAAAAGGGCAAGCGAGGAGTAAAACGAGTCGTTTTTTGGCCGCTGATTTTCCGATTTTGCCTTAGCCAAAAGCTCCTTTTTGCTCGGATAAGGGCGGTAAAAAACTAAATATATGGGTATAGCCGCAATCGGAAAGGCGAGAAGCGCAAACACCCAATAAGCCTTTAAATCTGCGGAATGCGGCGAATTAATGACCTTGAATGCGAGAACGAGCTTCACCGCATAGATAGCTATGCGAAATCCCGGCGTACGCAAAAAGACGAGCCAAAAGGTGACGGTCAAAATTGCAATAAAAAGCGAAAGCGTAAAAAGCACCGCAAATCTTATCGGAAAATATTTCTTGTTTTCGTGCATTTTGGCTCCTCCTTTTTTCGGTATTATAGTGCAAAAGGGGCGTTTTTATTATTGAAAATCGTAAAAATGCGCAATTTGCGAGAAAAAAACATAATATTTAAGAAAAAATTTTACAAAAGTTAACACAAGCGCATTTTTTTATGCTATAATAAAATGGTTAAATAAACTTTCGCAGGAGGTTCACTATGTTCGGATACGTAAGGCCCGTTCACAGCGAGCTTCTCGTCAAGGAGCACGAATTTTATAAAGCCACCTATTGCGGAATATGCCGTGCCTTAAAGAAAAACACCGGCATTTTATCAAATATCGCCCTAAGCTACGACAGCGTTTTTCTGGCGCTGGTGCGAATGCTTTACGTAAAGGATTCGGATATAGGCGCAAGGCGGGGCAGATGTATAGCTCACCCGATAAAAAGAAAAGGAATGCTCAGGGAAAACGATGCCTTGGTTTATACCGCAAAGGCTTTTGCGATATTGACCTATCATAAAACCCTTGACGATATAAGGGACGAGGGCGTATGTAAAAAACTTGCCGTGTCGGGAATGCGTCCCATATTTAAAAGAGGAACGAAGAAAGCGGCTCTCGGCTATCTTTCCGAGACGGCTGCCGAAAAGCTAAGCGAAATCAATTTGCTTGAGGATAACGGGGAGAAAAGCGTGGATAAGCCGGCGGCATTGTTCGGCGAGCTTCTCGGTGAGTTTTTCGCTTTTGGCTTTTCTGGAAACGACAGACTGGTTCTTTACACTCTCGGATACCATCTCGGCAGATTTATTTACGCCGCCGATGCGGCAGAGGATTATGAAAGCGACCTTAAAGAAGGAAAGTATAATCCTTATGTAAAAATGTACGAAAATAAGTCTCTCACAGAGGAAAACCGAAGCTCAATTAAGTGCGCTCTTATACTTGAATGCAAAAAAATTGAAGGCGCAGTCAACCTTTTGCCCTTTGGTGAGCGCAGAGTTATAGAAAACATAATCAAAAACATAATATATCTGGGTCTCGTCAAGCGTATAGAATTTCTTGACGGGAAAACGGAAAAAGAAACGTCTAAGGAGATAAAGCTTTGAAAGATCCATATTCAATTCTCGGTGTATCTAAGAACGCAAGCGATGAGGAGGTTAAAGCCGCCTACAGAGAGCTTGTGCGCAAATATCATCCGGATAATTACACAGACGATAATCCCTTAAAGGAGCTTGCTAACGAAAAAATGCAACAGGTAAACGAGGCGTATGACGAGATAAACCGACTGCGTTCGCAGGGCGGCGGAGCCTCTGAATCCGGAAGCACCGGTGGATACAGCTCCTCATACGGAGTTTACGCAAACGTAAGGCAGACTATAAACGCCCGCAAATTTTCCGATGCCGAAAGAGAGCTTTTTGCAATTCCTATGGAGGATAGAACGGCGGAATGGCACTATCTTGCAAGCGTTTTGCTTATGCACAGAGGCCGTCAGAACGATGCTATGCGCGAGCTTGAAATCGCTTGCAGTATGGACCCGTCAAACGTTGAATATCAAAAGGCTAAGGAAATGTTCAATAACGTTGCAAGGGGATACGGAAGCACCTATTACGGAAGCCAAAACGTCTATCCGACAAGGTCATCAACCGATGAAGCCTGTAACTGCTGCGCAAATCTTTTGTGTATGGATTGCCTGTGCGAATGCCTTGGAGGCGACCTTATACCCTGTCTATGAGGACAACGAAAAAGCTAACGGTCAGCGCAATGGCAACTGCGCTCGGAGCGGCGCTTATGGCGCTTGGAGCTGCGGTTGAGGTAATAGATATGGCGCTGGCAGCTCTCGCCTCACTCTTAATAATCATAATAATTATTGAGGTAGGGCAGCCTTATCCGTGGCTTGTTTGGCTGTCAACCTCGCTTATAACCTTTCTTCTTTTTATGGGAAGCACGGTTTGGCTTATGTATTTCGTTTTCGGAGTTTTTCCGATAATAAAGCTTTACGTTGAGAAGCTCAGAAGGGGCTTTTGGCTGCTCTTAAAGCTCGTATACGTAAACCTATGCATAATAGGTCTTGCCTTTGCGGTAGAGCTGATTTTCGGGTTACCGCTCTTTGAAACCGACCTTCTTATCTTGAAGGTGGGGATATATATTCTTTTTAACGTTGCGTTTCTTATGTACGACAGACTCCTTACCCTTGCGTCAAGAATATATTTTGAAAAGCTAAGGCCCAGATTTCGCACCTTCTTTAAATGACAAATGGAGAATAATATGACAAAAATCGGATTTGTTTCTCTCGGTTGCTCGAAAAATCTAGTGGATACTGAGGTTATGCTCAGAACCCTCTACGATGCAGGCTTTGAGATAACGCCGGACGAAACCGAGGCGGAAATAATTATAGTGAACACCTGCGGCTTTATCGAGAGCGCAAAGCAGGAGTCTATAGACAATATACTTGATATTGCCTGGCTAAAGGAAAACGGAAAATGCCGATATATAATAGCAACCGGCTGTCTTGTTGAAAGATATCGTGAGGAGGTAATGCGTGAGCTTCCCGAGCTTGACGGTATTTTGGGTGTAGGAAGCATATCGGATATAGGCGAGGCGTGCAGCGCAGTATTAAGAGGCGAAAAATATATATCGCTTAAGGATAAGGAAGCCTCAAAACTCGGGGGAGAGCGAATACTTACGACTCCCGACCACACGGCGTATATAAAAATTGCCGAGGGCTGTGACAATAAATGCACCTACTGCGCAATCCCTCTTATAAGAGGAAAATTCAGAAGCCGAACGATAGAGGATATCGTAAAGGAAGCCCGAGAGCTTGAGTCCATAGGAGTCAAGGAAATTAACCTTATAGCGCAGGATACCACCAGATACGGACTTGATATTTACGGAGAATACAGTCTTGCAAGGCTTGTCCGTGCGCTCACCGAGAACACTGATATCCCTTGGATAAGGCTTCTTTATTGCTATCCCGATAAAATTACTGACCAGCTTATAGAGGAGCTTAAAAACAATCCTCGCCTTCTCAAATATATGGATATCCCCATTCAGCATATAGCCGACAGTGTGCTTACCCGAATGAACAGACACGGCGGCAGTGAGCTCATACGTAAGACGGTAAAAAAGCTCCGTGAGAGCGTTCCCGATATAGTTCTCAGAACTACTGCTATGGTAGGCTTTCCTGGCGAGAGCGAGGAGGATTTTTGCGAGCTTTGCGAATACGTAAAGGAAGCACGGTTTGACCGCTTCGGAGCGTTCACCTACTCTAAGGAGGAGGGAACCTTGGCGGCAGAGCTTAACGGAGAAATCCCCGAGCAGAAAAAGCAGGACAGATACGATATACTTATGCAAACACAGCTTACCGTTGCGGAGGAACTGAGCGCAAATAAAATAGGCAAGGAGCTTCTGGTTCTTTGCGATGGCTACGACACTGTGGCGGAAATACATTACGGAAGAAGCTATGCCGATGCTCCGGACGTTGACGGAAAGGTGTATTTTTCTTCTAAAAGAAGATGTAACGCAGGTGAGTTTATACGGGTGAAAATCACCGAAGCACTTGACTATGACGTAGTCGGTGAAGCAATAATAGATTAAAGCGAGGAAAAACGATGAAAAAGAAATCTATGAATCTCCCAAATCTTCTTTCAATTATAAGAGTTTGTCTTGTTCCCATATTCGTTGCTTCGCTTCTGTTTATGCGGAATATAGAAATATGGAGCTCTATAGTTCCGGCGCTTGTTTTTATCATAACGGCAATTACGGATATGCTGGACGGCAAAATAGCGAGAAAATACAACCTCGTTACCGATTTCGGTAAATTTATCGACCCACTTGCCGATAAATTTATGATAATAGGCTCGCAGATAGCAGTGTTGGCGTGGCTTTTTTTGCTAAAAGGAAGCGAGTTTTTCGTTTTGGCTATGGTATTCGTATGGGTTGTGCTCGTTATCCTTCTGCGTGAGCTTGGAGTAACCAGTCTGCGCCTCGTAGTAGCAGGAAAAAGCGGTATAGTGGTTGCGGCAAGTATGCTTGGAAAAATGAAAACTGTATCGCAGATGGTAGGAACTGTCATAATAATCGTAGAGCCGATTATTCCGTTTTTCTCCGATAACCATATACTTTCTTACGTTGCTATGGCGGTAATGGTATTTACGACCTTATTCTCGGGACTTGATTATCTCAAAGCCTATCTTCCCTATATAGACACGAACAAATAATAAATACTAAAAACGCAAAAAAAGTCAAAGGCTAAGAGTGCTTTCCAAAAAGGATTTTGCACCCTGCCTTTGACCTTTTTTATTTTACGACAGAAAAGGCTTTTATATTATAGTATTTGAAGGCTTCTATTGCTTTTTCGTCAAGTATTTCTCCCGAAACGACTATGGGAACTGCGGGAGGGCAGCCTACTGTAACCTGTGCGAGAGTTTTGCCGAGGGCCTTTGATATCGGCAGAACTTCTTGATTTGAAAGAACCGCCTCTCTTATGCTCATAGCTCTTTTCGGCAACGAAAACGAGGGTGCGGCGGTATCAATCTTCTCCCTTTTAGGAATTGAAAAAAGGGTGGAGCGAAGGGCGTGAAGGTCGGCATCGGTGTTTTTTGGCGAGGGCATCAGCACGAGGTAGTCGGGGTCTGAAAATTCAGCGTAAATACCCCTTTCAGAGAGTATTTTTGAAAGCTCGTCTCCCGTGTAGCCGTAATACTTCGCAATAACGGTAAGCTTCATAGGCTCACAGTCGGCAAGAGTGTACCCGTGTGACGATAGCTCCCTCTTTAATGCGTAAAGCTTGGGTATAAATTCCGAAAGCTCCCTTCTGTAATTTTCTAGAAGATATGGGTTTTCTTCGTCAAGGGAGCGCAGAATAAGATAAGAGGGACTTGTCGAAGCAAAAAGCGAAAGAGCGCCTCTTGCGTTTTCCTTAAAGAATGGCGGAGCATTTTTTGACACGTGCAGATATGCCGCCCCGGTAAGTACGCCGAGCGTCTTATGCGCCGAGTCACAGCACATATCTGCTCCGAGGTCTATCGGGTGCAGGGACGGCGTGAGAAATTTAAGATATGCGCCGTGAGCGTTATCAACTATCAAAAGAACCCCTGCCTTATGGCATACTCTTGCAATTCCCTCGATATCTGCGGTGTAGCCGAGATAATCGGGAGAGGTCAGATAAACGGCGGTCGGAAGCCTTTTTGCTCCTTTGAGGTAATTTTCAACGTCACGAAAAGAAAGACGGCAGGAAAGATAAGAGGGGCTCTCGTCAGTCAGCCAGTCGATATCAAAATCCAAAAGCGCCGCAGCGCTGATAAACGACTTGTGTGCGTTTCTTCCGGCAGCTATCAAAGGAGTCTTGCCCTCCGCCCTTGCGAAAAGGGTAACCAAATACGCCATAGCTCTGATGGAGAGGGAGGAGCCTTCTGTTGAATAGAAGGTATCTGCGCCGAAAATACTTCCGGCGTTTTTTTCGCTCTCCATAATAATGCCGTCAGCTTCAAAAAGACTGTCAGCCCCGCTAATCTCCGTTATATCGTATTTTTCGATATCGCCGCCTCTGCCCTTATGAGCCGGCATATGAAGGCGCACGTTTTTTTCGTTTGCGTATTTATCTAAAAATGAAGAAATCGGAGTTTTCATATTTCGTCAAATTCCTTGGCAATAGCAAGCATTATAGCGCATTCCATTCTCTTTTTGAAAAGCTCGCAGCCCTTTTTGTATATGCCGGTAACAGAGCCGGTGGAATGGTAGGCGTTTGCGGCGCAGCCGCCGGAGCAGTAAAGTCTTGCCCAGCAGGTGCGGCATTCCTCTCTTGCGTAAACGTTGCAGGAGAAAAATTCGTTTTGTGCTTCCTTGTTGGTAACGCCATCGTATATATTTCCAAGCTTATATTTATCGTCACCCACAAACTGATGGCAGGGATAAAGGTCGCCCCAAGGCGTAACCGCCATATATTCCGTGCCCGAGCCGCAGCCGGATATGCGCTTGTATATGCAGGGGCCTCCCTTCAGGTCAATCATATAGTGGTAGAAGGTAAAGTCCTTACCGGCCTTATGCCTCTCCAGCATAAGCTCTGCGAGCTTTTCGTATTGCTCCATAACGATAGCAATATCCTCATCGGTAAGCTCTGCGGGGTCGCCGGGCATAGTTACTACCGGCTCCATACTAAGCTCGGTAAATCCGAGGTCAAGCATAGCCTTGATATCCTCGAGAAAATCGGGATTTGAATGAGTGAACGTGCCCCGCATATAATAGTTTTTACCGCCACGAGCCTCTACGAGCTGTTGAAATTTCGGAACGATGGTGTCAAAGCTGCCCTTGCCGGCATAGTCCACTCTGAACTTGTCGTGAATTTCCTTGCGCCCGTCAAGGCTGAGAACAACGTTGCTCATTTCTCTGTTTGCAAAATCGATAACGTCATCGTCAATCAGCATACCGTTTGTGGTAAGGGTGAATCTGAAATTTTTGTTATGCTTTTTCTCAACACCTCTCGCATATTCGACAAGTCTTTTGACAACGTCAAAATTGAGGAGCGGCTCACCGCCGAAAAAGTCAACCTCAAGGTTTCTTCTGCTTCCCGAGTTTTCGATTAAGAAATCGAGCGCACGCTTTCCGACCTCAAAGCTCATAACGGCTCTTTCTCCGTGATACTTTCCTTGACTTGCAAAGCAGTATGAGCAGTTGAGATTGCAGGTGTGAGCTATATGTAGGCAAAGCGCCTTAACCACGCCGGCGGTTTTTTCCTTCAGCTTATTTGCCATAGGCTCAAAGGTATCTTCAGAGAATAGCTGACCGGCCTCTTTGAGCTCGCATATTTCATCGTAGCAGGCAGAGATATCCTCGGCACAAATATCCTTTTTAGAATATTTTTCAGTCAAGGTGGAAACGATTTCGTCACATCCGCAATTTTCAAATAATTCTATAATGTCGTAAGCAACGTCATCTACGCAGTGAACGGAGCCTGAACAAACGTCCAAAACGATATTGAAGCCGCCGAGCTTATATTGATGCACCATAGTTAAAATCTCCCATCTTATCATTAAAAAAAGCCGCCAGAAATGACGGCTTTTTATGAAACCTATTATTTATTCTTGCTCTCGCACTGCTGGTTAGCGATGCCGCAGCTGGTTTTACAAGCGGACTGGCAAGAGGTCTGGCATTCGCCGCAACCGCCGTTCTTTGCGCTTGCGCAGAGATTCTTGGTTTCGATAGTCTTGATATGCTTCATAGCAATACCTCCGTACAAATAGTTCACTACATTAGATTTTATCACATTTTTTTTGAAAATGCAATAGTGTGGAAAAACATTTTGCAAAAAATCTTGCAATATCCGCATATTGCTTCAAGTTTTCGGCTTTTCTTGTGAAAAATATGCCGACTTAAAATAATTATTAGCTAACGAACACGGCGCAAATTAAATCGGTAAGCTCGGAAATCAGCTGCTCCTTGGGGGTTATCTTTTCGGTTTTCAGCCACTTAATAACTGCGTTGCTTATTCCTCCCGAAAGGTATATTGCAACGGTATCGGTTGAAGCTATAAGAGAAAGTCCGTTACAAACGTCCTCGTCAAGCTTTTCCTTCGTTCTCTTGTAATTTTCTTCAACTATTACGGAAACGAGGGTAGAGGTCATATTGCTTTTGAACACGAGATTTACGGTTTCGAAATTTCTGTCAAGAAAATCAACCATAACTCTGAGATATTCTACGTAATAATCGGTATGTCTGCGTTCCTTTAGTTTTTCGTTGCTTAAAAACTTCGCTTCAAAGCTCTTTCTTAATTCGTAGGTGAGCGCAGCGAGAAAATCGTACTTGTCTGAAAAATGCTTATAGAAGGTCGCTCTGCGTATTTCGGAGCGAACACAAATTTCGTTTATAGTTATATCCTCAAAAGTCTTTTCGGAAAGCAGCTCACGGAAAGAATCGAAAAGCTTTGCTTTGGTTCGAATGACTCTTGCGTCCTCTTTAGTTCTCATTTTTTGCGTTTTCCTTGCCGGTGGTATAGTTGACCGAAAGTGCGGCCTAGAACATTATACAATATTTGGATAATATTGTCAATACTAAAAAGACGCTTTCGCTTTCGTTTTAAAAAACTTTGTTTAATTTTTAACGTATTCTATTGACTAAAACGCACTTTTGTGGTAACATATACGGAGTAAATAAAATAATAAAATAAAAGGAGTTAATCTTAATGGCAACCTATAACAAGAAAAACATCGAAGACGTAGCTGTAGCCGGCAAAACTGTGCTGGTTCGCTGCGATTTCAACGTTCCTATGAAGGACGGAGTTATCACCTCCGACAAGAGAATCGTAGAGGCGCTTCCCACCGTAAAATATCTTCTTGCCGAGGGCGCAAAGGTAATTCTTTGCTCTCATATGGGTAAGCCCCATAATATCTTTACCGAGGGCTTCGGTCTTACCAAGAAGGAGAAGAAGGCTGTAGAGGCCCTTCCCGCAGAGGAGCAGTCAGCAGCAAAGGCTGAGTATCTTGCAAAGGCTCTTAAAAACGATAAGAAAAAGCTTACGCTTAAACCCGTATGCGACAGAATAAACGAGCTTCTCGGCGAAAGCAAGGTAACCTTTGCCGAGGATATAATAGGCGAAGACGCTAAGGCAAAGATAGCTAATATGAAGGCAGGCGAAGCGGTTCTTCTTGAAAACACGAGATTTGACGCACGTGAGGAGAAGAACGGTGCAGATTTTGCGAAGGCTCTCGCTTCATACGCCGATATATTTGTAAACGATGCTTTCGGCGCAGCTCACAGAGCTCACGCATCAACCGCCGGAGTTGCTGACTATATCCCTGCGGTTTGCGGATACCTTATCGAGAAGGAAATCTCGGTAATGGGCAAGGCTCTTTCCGACCCCGCCCGTCCGTTCGTTGCAATTCTCGGCGGCGCTAAGGTTGCTGACAAGCTTAACGTTATAGATAATCTTCTTTCTAAGGTAGATACCCTCATTATAGGCGGCGGTATGGCGTTCACCTTCGCAGCAGCGAAGGGACTTTGCGTTGGAAAATCGCTTCTTGACGAAACCAAGCTTGATTACTGCCGTGAAATGATGGCGAAGGCAGAGGAGAAGGGCGTGAAGCTTCTTCTTCCCGTAGATACTGCTATTGCGGCAAGCTTCCCGAGTCCCATTGACGCTCCCATTGACGTTAAGTACGTAGACGTAACCGAGATTCCCGCTGATATGGAAGGCCTTGATATCGGTCCCAAGACAGCGAAGCTCTTTGCAGACGCTGTTCTCAGCGCAAAGACTGTAGTTTGGAACGGCCCGATGGGCGTTTTCGAAAATCCCACTCTTGCAAAGGGAACCGTAGCGGTTGCCGAGGCTCTTGCTGAGAGCGATGCTATTACGATTGTCGGCGGCGGTGACTCTGCAGCGGCTTGCGAGCAGCTTGGCTTTGCTCCCAGAATTACTCACATATCCACCGGTGGCGGAGCATCTCTTGAATTCCTTGAGGGTAAGGACCTTCCCGGTATCTCCTGCCTTCTTGACAAATAATTTAAATTAGAGGACGACAAAAAATGAGAAGAACTGTTATTGCGGGCAACTGGAAAATGAATATGACACCCGCCCAAACTAAGAATTTTATAGCTGAGCTTGCTCCTATGGTAGCAGGTATGAATAAGTGCGATATCGTGCTTTGCGTTCCTTACGTTGATATTGCTGCGGCAGTAGAGGCTGCGAAGGGAACTAACGTTCACGTAGGCGCTGAGAACGTTCACTTTGCCGAGAGCGGAGCATACACCGGCGAGATTAGCGCAAAGATGCTTTGCGAGATAGGAACTGAGTACGTTGTTATCGGTCATTCCGAGCGCCGTCAGTATTTCGGTGAAACCGATGCTACGGTAAACCTCAGAACGAAGGCGGCTCTTGCTGCGGGATTGAAGGTTATCCTTTGTCTTGGAGAGGTTAAGGAAGAAAGACTTGCCGGCATTACCGATGAGGTAGTTGCTATGCAGACTAAGCTTGACCTTGCAGGAATATCCGAAGAGGAGCTTAAAAACGTAATAATCGCATACGAGCCCGTATGGGCAATCGGAACCGGACTTACCGCAACGCCTGAGCAGGCAGACGAAACCTGCGGCGTTATCCGTAAGACTATAGCTAAGCTTTACGGAGATAAGGCAGCCGAAGAAATCACGATTCAGTACGGCGGTTCTATGAATGACGCAAATGCCGCTGAGCTTCTTTCAAAGGCAAACGTAGACGGCGGACTTATAGGCGGAGCTTCGCTTAAAACCGATAAGTTCACGGCAATCGTAAAGGCAGCTAATTAATTTTAAAACTTATAAAAAAGACCTTTCCGGCGCAATAGCGCCAAAGGTCTTTTTTATTTTGTGTCAGGATAAAGGCGAAATTGAAAATCCATACTTATATTTTCACAAAAATAAAGGTATAATATATAATATTGAAAACTATTTTCGCATTCAGGAGAAGAATATGTATTTTCAGGATTATATGTGGTATCTCGGAGTAATTTTTTTATGTATGCTTTTATCTGCCGCCGCAAGCACAAGGGTAAAATCAAGGTTTTCAAAATATAACGGAACGCCCTGTAGCTCCGGACTTTCGGGATATGAAACTGCAAAAAGGCTTATGTCGGCAAACGGCGTAACGGATATATCCGTGGGCTCGGTGGGGGGATTTTTGAGCGACCACTATAATCCCAAAAAGAAAATTGTTAATCTGTCCGAAAGCACTTACCAAAACAATTCGGTATCGGCGGTTGCAGTAGCAGCGCACGAGATAGGCCACGTTATGCAAAGGAAGGACGGTTATATTTTCTACAAGGTCAGAACGGCTATCGTTCCGGCAGTAAATTTCGGCTCCCGTATGGCGATGCCGCTCGTCCTTTTGGGCGTTTTGATTAACTTTTTTTCGATAAACACCAATGCCGGCGTGGGATTTTATATAGCTATGGCGGGAGTTCTGCTATACGGCGGCTCAATCCTTTTTGCTCTTGTCACACTGCCGGTAGAGCTTAACGCCAGCGCACGAGCCCAAAAAATGCTGCTTTGCGAGGGAATACTAAAAAAATCCGAAATACCTATGGCAAAAGAGGTTTTGTCTGCGGCGGCGCTGACCTATCTTGCCTCGCTTATTACGTCCATCGCCTTTTTTCTGCGCTTTTTATTTTTGGTAATGACGCTCTTCGGAAGAAGAAGCAGAAGGTAGCCTAGTGCTATTAGCTCCCGTTTTGTTCCTATAAAACTTTCATTTTTCGGCATTTTTTATCATAGTATCAACAACCTCAAAAATTTTGCGTTGTTCCTCTATAGGTAGCATTTCCAGCTTTTGCGAGAGAGAATTTGCCCTGGCTGCCGATGCTTTGTTCACTAAATCGCAGAATATCTCGTCAGCTGAGCAACCTATACAGTTGAGAATTTTAACTAATGTTTCAAGCTTAATATTGTAAATGCCTCGTTCAAGCGCCGATAAATAATGAGGGCTTATATCTATCATTTCTGAAAGCTCTTCTTGGGTAAGCTTGGCTTTCTTTCGCTGTTCTTGAATCTTTTTGCCGATTATTTTTTCTACGTTCGTAAAAATCCCCCCTTTGTAATTACTATAATACAATTATAACTGCAACGTTATTACAAATTAAGGATTTATAGCGATTACTGTAACTGTGATACGATTATATTTAAAACAAAAACAAGACCTCGCAGAGTTATCTGTGAGGCCTCATTTTTATTTGTTATTGTTTCTTATTGTTGCTTAGTCCTTAAGAGCTGCCTGTGTTGTGGCAAACAAAGGGAGGAAACTTTTGACGTGTTTTGCCTTTTGCCCTCAATGCCTAATGTTTTCGGTGGCTTATCTGGCTAGAAACGCAAATACCAATCAAAGCCATCTTTGTGAGCAACGATTTTTTCAACGAATGCTCTTATAACATCTTCGGGAATATCTTCGTTATCTGCCGGATGTACCGATTGTTCTAAATAATATTTGAGAATTGTGATTTTTTCCTCGTGAGTAGCATCTTCAACTTCTACTTCTTTTGGTTGCAAATCACTTAATTCTTTGTCAAGGATAGCGAGTCTGTTTTCAATTTCTTCCTTTTTCATTTTGAAAACTTCTCGTGTTATTTCTCCGTCTGCCCTCATCTCAATGAGATTGTGCAAACGTTTATTTAGTTTGTCTTTTTCATCTTGTTTTTGTGTAATTATTTTTGAATTATCTTCTTGCACTTCCACATCATCAATGTGTCTTTCTAACATTGATTCGGCTAATGCAAGAACTTGTGCGGTGTCCTTCAAATACTCACGGAATATATGTTTCGCCATCATCTGAAACTTCCAGCCAGCAATCATAGGAACTTCACAAATGCCTTCAAGGTCTAACCCCTTATTTGTTCTCGTTCTAACCGTGCCGGTGCCGCCTATTTAAGAATTCAATGCTTCAAGCCAGATGGAACGGAATTGAATGGCGCAAAAGTATCATTTAACCTTTTAGTAGAGGAGGAGTCACAATGAAAAAAGTATTATCTATTCTTTTAGTCGTTGCTGCAATGTTGTCCGTGCTGTCAGTTGGTGCAAGTGCAGCACAAGTCATGGAAGGAGCTGCATCTTCCACGATTACATTCAGACAGCCAAGCACATATTCTATTTATATTCCCGAAACCTTAACCGAGAACGAAACAGGAATGTATCAGTTGTTGGCAGAGCATATGAATATCACTGCGGACGAAAAGATATATGTTTGTGTTGCTAATGCAGATGAAAATGGTCGTATTCTCTTTACCCACGAGAACGGCGAATATACGTTGAAAAAAGGATTTGAAATCAGAAACAAAAACGGCTATTCGCCCAATTACGTATTACCGGAAAATTGTGTTGGTGTATTTGAGGGTGAAGATACATCGTCTAAAATATATTTCATGCTCGAAAATGGTGAATATGAGTGTGAAAAAGCATATGCCGGAATGTATTCCGCAACAGTAGAATTTAATGTAAGTCTTGGCGGCTAAAACAAAGGACAAACAAGAGAATTAAAATAAGGGATGCCTATTTTGGCATCCCTAACATTTTACTCAATATTTTAAATCTGAAACTTCTAATCTATATTCTCCCGGCGTTGCAAAACTCAAAA
>JAZSBB010000079.1:0-29003 GCA_045602185.1 Eubacteriales bacterium | reverse complement strand
AATTTATGTAATCTTTACCGATTTTGCAAAATTGCCGCAGGGCTTTTTACCTTTTGCAAAATCGGTATTTTTTTGTGTCAAAATCCAAAGTTTTTTCGCTCGGACGGCTAATATTTTAAAAGTATTTTAAAAGTTACAATTTTTTATTGATTTTATTTAAAATTTATGGTATCATCATTAGTAAAGTTTTCACGAAGGATTTTGGGGCTATGTACAAAAATTTTGTCGGCGCATTATACGTCCTCAATATAATTTTTCAAGCTATATTCACTTTGCTCACACCGCCCGCAATCCTATTTTTTATAAATTACATCTGCGTCACAAGACTGGACTTCCCTGCTTGGAGCTACGCAATTTCTCTCAGTGTGGGTTTTATTTTGGGAATATTTACTATGATAAAATTCGCCATAGCCGCCTCAGAGGGACTGGAGCGTCTTGAAAAACAGAAAAACAAAAAGGACTAAGCGAAATCTATGGAAAAAACAAAGCTCCCGTTACTTGAACTGATATCGCTCACCGTGGGCGAGGCAGTCGTTTCATTGATTATATGCGCAGTGTATCTTATAATCGACAAATATACGTATGCGGTTGCGCTCGGAGCGCTTCTCGGAAGCCTCATTACGATTTTTAATTTTGTCTTGCTTTTTATCACCGCAAACAGAGCTCTCGATAAGGTTATGGCTGATAGAGGCGAAGGGGAAATGACGGAAGAGGAAGCCGAGCAATTCGCCCTGGAAAACAAAATGAGAGTACAAAACGCAATAAAAATATCATACATAGCGAGAAACGTTCTTATGGCGGCAACGCTTGTGGTCGCTTTCCTTTTGCCCTGCTTTGACGTTATTGCCGCTTTGATACCTCTCGTTATGTTCAGACCTATTTTAATGCTTTTTACGTTTATCAAAAGTAAAAGAGAAGGAGGCAAGAAATGAGCTTTGACAACGTTGCCAACGGCGCGAAAATATACTGCAAGGTTACGATAGGCAGCTTTTCTTTCAACATAACGCAAACTGCCGTTAGCATTCTTGCCGTTACCCTTATATTAATGCTTCTTACCTTCATAGTTACGAGAAAAATTACGAAAAGGCCCGGAAGACTCCAGGTAATAACCGAAAAGCTCGTTACTATGCTCTACAATCTGGTTGAGGAAACTATGGGAAAGCATAATGCGAAATTCGCTCCTTATATAGGCACGATTTTCCTCACCTCGCTCTTCTCAACCCTTATCGGTATGACTCAGATATTCCGTTCCGCAACCGCGGACCTTATGGTGACGCTAGCCTGGGCGCTTGTTACAAGCGGAATGGTGTGGTTCTGGAACATCAAGAATTTCGGATTTTTCGCTTGGCTGAAGGGCTTTACCGAGCCTATAGTCGTTATGACTCCTATGAACGTGATAAGTGAAATAGCTCAGCCGGTTTCTATGGCGTTCCGTCATTTCGGAAACGTTGTCGGCGGAAACGTGCTGACCTCTATAATTTATACCGCTCTTGCCGGATTTTCCTCTTTTGCTCTCGGCTGGATATCCGATTCTCTCGGAGCAATTCCCTTTTTCCAAGTAGGTATCCCTGCATTTCTTTCGGTATATTTCGACCTTTTCTCAGGATTCGTTCAGGCGTTCGTATTCTCACTTCTGACTATGGTTTACGTAGGCGCAGCCTGCCCCCCTCCCGCCGAAAAGGAAGAAAAGGCGAAACAAGCTCAGGATTAATAAAAACAAAAAATAATATATAAATTCTCAGGAGGATTTAAAAATGGAAAACAATCTCGTAGATGCTGCTCAGATGCTGGGCGCAGGTCTTTGTATGGGACTCGGAGCTATAGGCCCCGCAATCGGAGAAGGTAACGCAGTAGGAAAGGCGCTTGAAGCTATGGCTCGCCAGCCCGAAATGTCAGGTACCTTGCGTACTAATATGATTCTCGGCTGCGCAATTACCGAAACCACCGGTATTTATGCGCTCGTAATCGCTCTCCTTCTTCTTTTCCTTTAATACGGGCAAAGCCGAAATTTAGGTAAAGCGAGAATATAGCGAGGAGAATTCATAATGAAAATAGAATTTTTTCAGGCGGAGACCTTTGAATCGTTTATCGGGGTAAATCCCTTCACACTGGTATTCGCATGGATAAACCTGCTTATTCTTTATCTGTTTTTAAGAAAGCTTCTCTTTAAGCCTATCAAGAAAATGATAGACTCAAGGCAGAAGGAAATAGACGATATGTATGAGAATGCCGAAAACTCGCAAAAAAGCGCAGAGGCTATGCGCTCAGAATACGAGGAAAAGCTTTCCGCAGCAAACGCCGAAAGCGAGGAAATTCTCAAAAAAGCCGTGAGAAAGGCTCAGCTTAAGGAGGAAGAAATCCTTCGGGAAGCAAACGTTAAAGCCGAAAGAGTGCTTGAACGGGCCGAGGAGCAGATAGAGCTTGAGAAAAAGCAGGCTATAAATGACGTGAAAAATCAGGTTTCGGATATGGCTGTTGAGATAGCCGCAGCAGTCATTGAGCGTGACGTTAACAAATCCGAGCACGAGGCTATGATAGACGATTTCATAAACAGTATAGGTAACTGATATGGCACAGAAAAATGAATACGGAAACGCTCTTTTTCTTCTTGCCGAGGAGGAAGGAGCCATTGACAAGGTCAAGGACGACCTTATAACGCTTTCTTCTTTATTGAAGAAAAATCCTGATTACGTGAAGCTTTTAGACACGCCGGCAATTTCAAAGGCAGAGAAGCTTTCGCTTATAGACGGCGCACTCACGCCTCTTCATTACAGTGTCGTAAATCTTTTGAAAATGCTTTGCGAAAAGCATTCCGTATACACGTTTAGGGCGATACTCGACACCTATCTTTCGCTTTGTGACGAGCATTACGGCATTGAGCGTGTCGAAGCGGTTACTGCAATTCCCCTTTCTGATAAGCAGACGAAGACTCTTACGGATAAGGTGGCGCAAATAACGGGAAAAACCGTAATTATCAAAAACACCGTTGAGCCGGGTATTCTTGGCGGAGTTGTGCTAAGATATGCCGGAGCTCAGCTTGACGGCTCGGTAAAAACGAGGCTTGACGCCTTTTCCGAGCGGCTCAAAAAATTAACCATATAGACAAGTTGGTGATAAAATGCAATCAAAAATTGACGATATCAGCAAAATAATAAAAGAACAGATTAAAAACTATTCAAAGAAAACCGAGCAGGACGAGGTTGGCTACGTTATATCGGTCGGCGACGGTATATCTAAGGTTCACGGACTTGATAAATGCAAGGCAAACGAGCTTTTGGAATTTTCAAACGGCTCGTTCGGTATGGCTCTTAACCTTGAAGAAAACTCCGTCAGCGCAGTTCTTCTCGGAAATGACGTTGGTATAAGCGAGGGAAGCCTCGTTAAGAGAACGGGTAACGTCGTTTCGGTTCCGGTAGGCGAGGCTATGATAGGCAGAGTCGTTAACGCTCTCGGCGAGCCCATTGACGCAAAGGGCCCCATTTCTGCCTCCGAATACCGCCCCATAGAACGCAAGGCTTACGGAATTATAGAAAGAAAATCAGTGTCGGTTCCGCTCCAAACGGGTATCAAGGCTATCGACTCTATGATTCCTATAGGCAGAGGTCAGCGTGAGCTTATTATAGGCGACAGGCAGACCGGAAAAACGGTTATAGCAACCGATACCATTATAAACCAGCGGGGAAAGAACGTTATCTGTATTTACGTTGCAATAGGTCAAAAGCAATCTACCGTTACCGGTGTTGTGGATACGCTTTACAAAAACGGCGCTATGGACTATACGATTGTCGTTTCCGCAACAGCGTCAGACTCCGCTCCGCTTCAGTATATAGCTCCGTATTCGGGTTGCGCTATAGGCGAATATTTTATGGACAGGGGACGTGACGTTCTCGTAATTTACGATGACCTTTCAAAGCACGCTGTCGCTTACAGAGCTCTTTCGCTCCTTATAAGAAGACCGCCGGGCAGAGAGGCTTATCCCGGAGACGTTTTCTACCTTCATTCAAGACTTCTTGAAAGAGCTGCAAGGCTCTCTGACGAATACGGCGGAGGCTCCCTTACTGCGCTTCCCATAATAGAAACTCAGGCAGGTGACGTTTCGGCGTACATTCCCACGAACGTTATCTCAATAACTGACGGTCAGATATTCCTCGAAACAGAGCTTTTCCACGCCGGAGTACGCCCTGCCGTTAACCCCGGAATATCGGTTTCCAGAGTTGGCGGAAACGCTCAGATAAAGGCTATGAAAAAAGTTGCCGGCTCACTCAAGCTTCTCTATTCTCAGTACCGTGAGCTTGCGGGATTTGCGCAGTTCGGCTCAGACCTTGACGCTGATACTATGGCAAGACTTGAACAGGGAAAGCGCATAGTTGAGGTCTTAAAGCAAGGAAGAAATTCACCTATTGAGGTTGAGCTTCAGGTCGCTATAATATACGCCGTGGTAAATAATCTTCTCCGTGAAATAGCGGTTGAGGATATTGCCCGTTTTGAAGAAGAGCTTTCGGAATATCTCGTTGCAGCAAAGGAAGAAATCCTTAGGGATATCCGAGAAACCGGAGTTCTTTCAAAGGAAAACGAGCAAGCTCTCCGTGAGGCGATTATCTATACTAAAAATAAATTTCTCGAAATTTAACGGAAGGTATTTTTAAATGGCCGGAGCATCAATGAATGATATAAAGGCGCGTATCAAGAGCGTGGAAAGCACTATGCAGATTACGAAGGCTATGGAGCTTGTTGCCACCTCTAAGCTAAGACGTGCCAGAGAAAACGTGGAAAGGGCACGTCCCTTCTACGAAATACTCGGTCAGGCTATAGACGTTATAAGAAGCGCTCCCGATTTTAAGGACGTTTTTGGGGACACTGCAAAAAGCCAAGGCAAAACGCTCTTTATCGTTATTGCCGGTGACAGAGGACTTGCAGGCGGCTACAATTCCAACGTTTTTAAAATGACCGAGCAACTCGCAAAGGATAAAAATGCGGTATTTCTTCCGATAGGAAAGAAGGCGGGAGAATACCTGCGCCGCAGAGAAAAGGAGCTCTTCTCGGACATCTCCTTGCAGGTAAATGACGTTGGCGTTGGAGAGTCATTTAAGCTGGCTGCCGATATATGCAAAGACTTTTTTGACGGTGATTTGAAGGACGTTTACATCGTTTATACGAAATTCGTTTCTATGATATCTCAGCTTCCCGTTTACGAGCAGCTTTTGCCACTTGAAAGAGAGGCTTCGGGGGACGGCGGCGCAGCCTTTGACCCGATAATAGAGGAGGAGCCGTGCGAGCTTCTTATGAAAATTTTGCCCGAATATACCGGCGGAATTATCTACTCTGCCGTTTGCGAGGCGTTTGCCTCCGAATGCGGCGCAAGAAGAAGCGCTATGAACGCTGCAAACAAAAACGCAGGAGAAATGATAGATATGCTTATGCTCAAATACAACAGAGCAAGGCAAGCCGTCATAACTCAGGAAATCACCGAAATCGTTTCGGGAGCAGAAGCGCTTTAGCTAATAGCGACAAACTGAAAGGATAACAGTTATCAAAGATGGAAAAGAACATCGGTAAGGTAATACAAATTATAGGCCCCGTTCTCGATATAAAATTTGAAAACGGGCATCTTCCAAACCTTCTTAACGCTATCGAAATTATGCACGAAGGAAAGCGCATAGTTTGCGAGGTTGCGGCTCAGGCTGGCGATGACGTTGTTCGTTGCATTGCTATGTCCTCAACTGACGGTATGGCGAGAGGTATGGAAGCAATTGACACGGGTATGGGCATAACCGTTCCCGTTGGTGACAAAACTCTCGGAAGAATTTTTAATCTTCTGGGAGAGGCAATAGACAATCTTCCCAGTCCTAACGATGCTGAAAGGTGGTGTATTCACAGAGACCCGCCCTCGTTTTCGGAACAGGAAGGAACTACGGAAATTCTCGAAACGGGAATCAAGGTCGTTGACCTTATTGCTCCTTACGCAAAGGGCGGTAAGATAGGTCTTTTCGGCGGCGCAGGCGTTGGTAAAACCGTTCTTATTATGGAGCTTATCAACAATATCGCAAAGCAGCACGGCGGTATATCCGTTTTCACCGGTGTCGGAGAAAGAACCAGAGAAGGAAACGACCTATATAATGAAATGAAGGAATCGGGAGTTCTTTCAAAAACCGCACTCGTTTACGGTCAGATGAACGAACCGCCCGGAGCCAGAATGAGAGTTGCGCTTTCAGGACTCACTATGGCGGAATATTTCCGTGACAAAGAGGGACAGGACGTTCTTCTTTTCATAGACAACATATTCAGATTTACCCAGGCAGGCTCCGAGGTTTCAGCGCTTCTCGGACGCATGCCCTCAGCGGTAGGTTATCAGCCCACCTTGGCTACGGAAATGGGCGCATTACAGGAAAGAATAACCTCTACCAAAAAGGGCTCTATAACCTCTGTTCAGGCAGTTTACGTCCCCGCCGATGACCTTACCGACCCTGCGCCCGCAACTACGTTTGCTCACCTTGACGCAACTACGGTTCTTTCAAGAAGCATAGCTTCTCTCGGTATTTATCCCGCCGTTGACCCTCTCGATTCTACCTCCAGAATACTCTCGCCTGACGTTGTCGGTATAGAGCATTACGAGGTTGCTAGAAGCGTTCAGAGCATACTGCAGCGCTATAAGGAGCTTCAGGATATAATTGCGATTATGGGTATGGATGAGCTTTCCGAGGAGGATAAGCTGGTCGTTAACAGAGCGAGAAAGATACAGAGATTCCTCTCTCAGCCCTTCTCGGTTGCCGAGCAGTTTACCGGTATGCAGGGCAAGTACGTTCCTATCAAGGAAACCATCAGAGGATTCCGTGAAATCCTTGACGGTAAGCACGATTCCCTTCCCGAATCAGCCTTCCTTTTCGTTGGAACAATTGACGAGGCGGTCGAAAAGGCAAAAGCTCTCTCAAAGACCGCAGAAGCATAAATCGGGGTGTACGCATAATGAAAGAATTTCATTTACAGATAGTTACCCCTGACGGCACCGTCTTTGACGGTATGGCCGAAAGTCTGCTCATACGCACCGATGCGGGTGATGTTGAGATTCTTAAAGGGCATACCGACCTTTTCTCCTCGCTCGGTATAGGAAGAGCAAGAGTAAAGACTGCTTCGGGCGAGAGAACAGGCTCATCTGCCGGCGGATTTCTTTCGGTTGCAAACGGAGAGGTTAGGCTCGTTGCGACTACGTTCGAATTTAAGGACGAAATTGACCTTGAAAGAGCGAAAATGGCAAAGGAAAAAGCAGAAGAAAAAATTCTTTCGGCAAAAACCGACAGAGAAATAGATATCGCAAAGGCAAAGCTTGCAAGAGCTATAAACAGAATAAACGTAGCTTCATTAAAATAATCTGCTATATCCCAAAAAAGCAGCAGGGGTTAACCTTTATCTCCTTTATCGAAGAGGTTAATTCCCTGCTGCTTTTTTGACTGTTTTAATTGTCACTATACTGCTTAGGAGTTATTCCAAATCGCTTTTTAAAGAGGCCAATGTAGTTTGACGGGGAAGCCGCAGAGTTTTCAGCGTTTATAAATTTTTTCAATATACCGAGCATTTCAAGCAAGAGCCTATGGCGCTTTGGGGACTTTGCGGCTGGGTTGAGGGTGACAGACTCGTTACTACCGCTGACCAAGCCGGAACGAGCGCAATACGCAAAACCTTCTACGACCTCGTCCATAATTTTAAATATTTTTACGACATAATCGGACTGCCCTCGAACACGAAGAAAATAAAAAGCTTTTGCGTTGCGGCTGCGGCTGCCGCAAGGCTTCGCCACGCTCGCAGCGGTATGCCGAGCTACCGTGATATGAACCTTTACGGAACTCAGGCTGACGGCCCTTCGTTAAAAAGAGCTGTCGGTCGAAAATAATCAAACTGCTTTCCCCCTTGAGATATCCCATAAATTGTGCTATACTTATATGCGGTGGGATACTTACAAGCATATGTATATGGTCTGGGCATGCTTCTGCCTCAATGATTTAAACATCTTTTTGCTCGCATAATTTTCTTAGTATTTGTCATATATCTTTCTTTAATGCTCCGCATATCTCTTTCCTACGGTACTTCGGGGCAAAAACTATGTGGTATTGGCACCTGTATTTTGAGTGCGCCGTACTTCTTATCTCATTATTTTCTTTTTTCAACGATTATTCCTCCTTGTATCTTCGTAATGCGGTCGCCAACCATTACTATTATACTTGGAGGTTTAATTGTTTTCAATTGGCTTGCATTAAGCTCGCTGTTTTATTATTACTAAAGTCGTTTCTCTGCCACCAGTAAAGCTGGGGGTTGTTTTGTTGACACAAAACAAAAAACGATAGCTTAATACCATATCGGTAAAGCTATCGTTTTTATTTTAAAGGAAATTTTCGCTTTTTATCCAAAAAATCAGCTAATACGCCGTTTTCCTTTGTCGGTGGTAAAATTATACCACTCCCTGAGCGAGCATAGCTTCGGCAACCTTGATAAAGCCGGCGATATTTGCGCCTGCTACGAGGTCATCGCCAAAGCCGTAGTCGTTTGCAGCTTTGAGAGAGCTTTCAAAGATATTCTTCATAATACCCTTGAGCTTCTCGTCAACCTCCTCAGCGCTCCAGCTGTAACGCATAGAGTTCTGAGACATTTCAAGGCCGGATACGGAAACGCCGCCTGCATTAACTGCCTTAGAGGGAGCTATGATAACCTTGTTCTTCTTAAGGTAAGCCATAGCCTCGTCAGTGGTGGGCATATTCGAAACCTCTATATAGTACTTAACGCCGTTTGCAACAATCTTTTCAGCGTCTGCAAGGCCAACCTCGTTCTGCGTTGCGCAGGGCATAAGAATATCAGCCTTAACGCCCCAAGGCTTCTCGCCGGGGAAGAACTTAACGCCGAACTTATCTGCATAGTCCTCAACTCTGTTACGGCAGGACGCACGCATTTCAAGCATATAGTTGATTTTCTCCTCGGTGTTGATTCCATCGGGGTCATATACGTATCCGTCAGGACCGGAGATTGCAACCACCTTGCCGCCAAGCGCAGTTACCTTCTTAACAGTTCCCCAAGCAACGTTACCGAAACCGGAAACCGCAAAGGTTTTACCCTCTATAGAGTCACCAAAGTGCTTGAGAAGCTCAACTGCGTAATAAACTGCTCCGTAACCGGTAGCTTCAGGTCTTACGAGAGAGCCGCCGTAAGGAATGCCCTTACCGGTGAGGACGCCCGTAAACTCGTTGCGCAGTCTTTTATACTGACCGAAAAGATAGCCTATCTCTCTTGCTCCGACTCCGATATCTCCTGCGGGAACGTCACAATCTGCACCGATATGTCTTTCAAGCTCGGTCATAAAGCTCTGGCAGAAGCGCATAACCTCTGCATCGCTCTTTCCCTTAGGGTCAAAGTCAGAGCCACCCTTACCGCCGCCCATAGGAAGACCGGTAAGAGAGTTTTTGAAGGTCTGCTCAAAACCAAGGAACTTTATAATGCCCTCGTATACTGAGGGGTGAAAGCGAAGACCGCCCTTGTAGGGGCCGATTGCGCTGTTAAACTGAATACGAAATCCACGGTTTACCTGAACGTTGCCGTTGTCGTCTACCCACGGAACTCTGAACTTAATAATTCTTTCGGGCTCTACCATTCTTTCAACCACGCCGCTGGTGATATAATCGGGGCGTTTTTCAAGAACGGGCTCGATAGATTCAAGAACCTCACGCACCGTCTGATGAAATTCGGGTTCACCCGGATTTCTCTTTTCAACTCTTGCCATTAAATCGTTTAAATATGCTGATTTAAACATTGATTTCACCTCACATAAAAAATTACCTTTAAAAAGATAAGATAATTTTATCACAATATTTATTATAGTTCAATAGGAAATGCGTAATTTTTTTAGTAAATATTAAAATTTTTTTTGGACAAAATACTCAAAAATACACAAAAAGGCTTCAATATGTCAGAAAAGCTATTATTTTTCTCAAAAAAACTGAACATACCCGCAAAAGCAAGTCTTTGGTACACTCTGACCGCACTGCTTGAGCGAGGCTCCTCCGTAATTTTCACACCTCTTTACACACGTATGCTTTTGCCGTCAGAATACGGAATTTACCCTCTTTATATCGGTTTTGTCAGCATTTTCTCGGTTTTTGTTACCTTAGAGATTTCCGGTTCGGTAATATACAAGGGCCTTTGCGAATTTAAGGAAAAAGAAAAATTTATATCCGCCTCGCTCGGACTTATAGCCTTCTCCTCTCTTGCTTTTGCTTCGTTATATTTTATTTTTTCCTTCGTCTTCGGAAATCCTATCCCGCTTTCCCGAGAGCTTTGCGCTGTTTTGTTTTTGCAGATTTTCTTGAACGGAGCAAGAGCCGTTAAGCTTTCCGAGAAAAGATACTGCTATAAGTACGGACTTTCGATTATTGAGGGGATTGTTTTTTCCGTAGGAATGCCTATTCTTTCCGTTGCGATTATTTATTTTTGGAACAATCCCGCCACCTCACGAATATACGCTCAGCTCCTGCTTTCGCTTTTATTTACGCTCCCCATTATTCTTTTCTCGCTTCTTCGGGGAAGGGGAAGAATTTTTGACCGCAGAGTTTGGGGCTTTCTTTTAAAATATACGCTCCCCGCCCTTCCCCATTACGCAGCTATGGCTTTTATTTTGCAGTCAGGCAAAATATTCGCAGAAAGATACTTTACAAGCGATGCGGTCGGAATGCTTTCGTTAGCTATATCCGTAGGCTTTATCCCCTCGCTCCTTACAGTCGGAGCGCAGGCGGCGCTCATTCCCTGGATAAACCGAAAGCTTAGCGAAGGCGGGATAGGAAGGAAAAAAATATACACGCTTGTAAGCTCAGCGCTAACGCCGCTTGCCGCCTTGACGCTGATATTCGTCTGCTTCTGCCCGGAAATACTGAGAATAATGGCTCCCGAAGAATACCTCGGCGCACTCCCCGCAATATACCCTATTTCAATAGCAGTAATTCTTTGCTTTATTAATAATATTTTTTCTTCGATTATCGCTTATTACAAAAAGACGTATTTTATAACCCTTGGCTCAGGGTGCGGAGCTTTACTGATTTTTTTAATTAATATCCTTTTTACAAGGCGGCTGGGCTTCGTTTTTTCCGCTATAGCGCTGCTCCCTGCTTACCTTGTGATTTTTCTCGTCTTTTCTTTGTTGCTGAAAAAAAGATTTTGCCACTCAGAGCTTCCCTTTTTGCGTATTTTGCTCTGTTTTTCTTGCTTCTTTCTGTTCTCGGCTCTCGCTTACACCCTTGCCCACAGCCTTGCGGCAAGGCTCCTCTTAGCCTCTGCATTTTTTCTCTTTCTTTTGCCACGAGCCAAAAAAGCAGCGGCGTTCGCTTTATGAACGCCGCTGCCCCGCTTTTTGCGGTTTTTATTTTCCCGGAGAAAGTATTTCAAGAGTTCCCAGGTCGTAGGTTATGTTATAGTAGGCGGTTACGTTCTTTCCCGTAGCCTTATCGGTTATCTTAACGTCAGTTATTGTGTTTTCGTAGGTTCCCGGTACCACTGCGGCGCCTGTCACCTTTGCGGTCAGCTCGTGCCCTGCAAAGAGCGAGCCAACGCTTATACGGTACACGTTAACGGTAAGCTTTGTTCCGTTATATTTCTGACTTCCGGAGCCTGTTTCGATAGTTATTTCTATCGGCAATACGGTAAGCTCACCGGGTTCTGTGACTACGTTAAGACCTTCAATGAGATTTCCGTCCTTATCGTATATCTTATACCACTCGATTACGGTGCTGGTCACACCTACCTCGGTAAGACTTCCGATAACGCTTGCCTCTATTCTGTACCCCTCCGGAAGAAATTCCTTACCCTCCTTAACCCATACGCTGTTATAAAGGTCGGGATATATGTCTTGGTAGTTGTGAGAGGTGGCAGTGTAGTTTTTGGTTATGACGTAGGGACTGATAACTATTACGTCTTTATTTTCGTCCTCGTTATCGTCCTCATTTTCGCCTCCGTCTCCAAAGCCGGTTGGGTCAACGGTTATCCAGCCTACTCCGTCAAGATATACCTCTACCCAGGCGTGACCTCTGTCAGCGGTTACGGTTACAGTTTCGTTCTCTGCTGCGCTGCCCGAATATCCGACTACGTATCTTGCGGGTACGCCTGCCGCTCTGTAAAGAGCCGTTGCCGCCGTTGCGAAATGACGGCATACGCCTGAGGCGTCAGGGTCGGTCAAGAACCACACCGCAGTATCTACTCCATCGGGCGCTCCGCCCTCTAAGTCGTAGGGAGCTGCGTTCCTAACGTATTCCTCTACCCAGTAAATAAACACAAGATTGTTTGCGGGCGTTATTGACGTGCCTTCGAGCGCCTCACCGAGAATTCCCAGCATTGCCGTTCTCGTGGACTCGGGAAGGTCGGTATAATTTTGATATACGAACTCTCTGTACGATTCCTCAAGAGCCTTCCACTCAGCGCTATGCTCAAGACCTTCAAGCGAGCCTCTGTATGCCGATATAGAATACTCTCTGAGTGCGGAATTAATATCGGACATTTCGGGATAATACGGAATTACGTACGAATCTCCGTCAATAAGCTCTATAGTCACGTTATTTTTTTGCCTGCCAACGTATTTATACGCCTCTGCGGTTAGGTGGGTTTATTTATTTATTAAATATTTACAGATAATATTTTATAAATCTTTGAAAATATTTTGTCAATAGAACTGTAAAGGGAATTTCACTGTGTTTTTTATTTTTTAGTATTTTCGGCATAAAAAATCAGAAAGACAATTATATCATAGCGTTTGCGCACCAAATTAATAACGGCAAGGTCCATAATTCATAATCAAAAACAAAGAAGAGAGGACGTTTCGGCAATATAACCGATTCGTTCTCTCTTTCTCTTACATATATGTGATTTATTTATTTTCCTTCAAAGCTGCCCTTTTCTGAGCCGCAATCCTCTTTCTTTGCGGAGTATCCAGGACTACCTTACGAAGCCTTATGCTCTTGGGAGTTACCTCGATAAGCTCGTCCTCGGTTATAAATTCAATAGCTTCCTCAAGAGAAAGCTGAACGGGAGTTATAAGAGTCAGCTTTTCATCTGCGCCGGACGAGCGTATAGCGGTGAGGTGCTTTTCACGGCAAACGTTGACCTCTATATCGTCAGGCTTAGGGTTTTCACCGACTATCATACCCTCATATACAGGAGTTGCAGGGCCGATAAAGAGCGGACCTCTGTCCTGGGACTGATAAAGTCCGTAGGTTGTGGCAACACCCGTTTCAGAGGCTACGAGAGATGAGGTAAATCTGGTTTTTATTTCTCCTCTGAATTCCTCGTATCCTGCAAAGATAGAGGAAATTATTCCCTCTCCTCTGGTATCGGTAAGAAGCTCGCTTCTATAGCCGAAAAGACATCTTGTAGGAATAGAATAATAAAGCTTCTGGCGAGTTCCGTTAAGCTGCATATCAAGAAGCGTTCCCTTTCTTGCTCCGAGCTTTTCCATTACTGCGCCAACGTAAGCCTCCGGAACGTCTACTATGACGTTTTCGACAGGCTCGCATTTTACGCCGTCTATTTCCTTATAAAGCACTCTGGGGTTGGAGCAGCATAGCTCGTATCCCTCTCTGCGCATATTCTCAACGAGAATGGAAAGGTGCATTTCTCCTCTTCCGGCAACTCTGAAGCTATCCGTGGTTTCGCCATCGGTTACCCTTAGCGAAACGTCCTTGAGAAGCTCTCTGTAAAGACGGGCTCTCAGGTGGCGGGAGGTTACGTATTTTCCTTCCTTTCCCGCAAAAGGAGAATCGTTTACCGAGAAGGTCATCTCCATAGTAGGCTCGCCGACCTTAACGAATTCAAGCGGCTCAACCTTCATAGGCGAGCATACCGTGTCACCGATTGAGATATCCTCGCAACCCGAAAAGCAAACGATATCGCCGACCTTGGCTTCGGTTACCTGAGTTCTTTTAAGACCGTCAAACTGGTAAATGGAAACAATTTTTGACGGACGGGATTTTCCGTTTTTATCGTGCCAGTTACATATAGAAACGCCCTGCCCTTGTTTTATGACGCCTCTTTCTATTCTGCCTATTCCTATTCTGCCCACGAATTCATTATAGTCTATGGACGAAACGAGCAGCTGAAGCGGCTCCTCCTCGTCTCCCTCGGGAGCGGGCATATATTCAAGTATGGTATCGAGAAGCGGTGTAAGGTCTTTTCCCGGAGTATGCGGGTCAAACGATGCGGTTCCGGCTCTGCCGGAGCAGAAAAGCATAGGAGAATCCAGCTGCTCGTTCGTAGCGTCAAGCTCCAAAAGCAGCTCCAAAACCTCGTCTCCTATCTCGTCAAGACGTGCGTCCGGACGGTCTATCTTGTTGACGACAACGATAACTCTGTGATTCATTGAGAGAGCCTTTTCAAGCACGAATCTCGTCTGCGGCATAGGGCCCTCAGCTGCGTCTACGAGCAGAATAACGCCATTTACCATTTTGAGTATTCGTTCAACCTCGCCTCCGAAATCGGCGTGGCCGGGGGTATCTATAACGTTTATCTTTACGCCCTTATAATAAATAGCGGTGTTTTTTGCAAGAATGGTTATTCCTCTCTCACGCTCAAGGTCGTTGGAATCCATTACTCTGTCCGTGGTTTCCTGATTCTCACGGTATATACCGCCCTGGCGGAGCATTTCGTCAACCAGGGTTGTTTTTCCGTGGTCAACGTGAGCGATTATTGCGATATTTCTTAAATCGGTACGCTTCATATCACTTGTCCTTTATTTATCTACAAATTTTCAACCGTATTAGTATATCACAAAAAAACGCAAAATGCAATATTTAAGATAAAAAAATGACGAAAACGGCAATTAGGGGCAATTTGCGCCCTCAAAATTTGCCTCGAAAATTTCAAAAAAGAAAAAGGATAGGGAAAGCCGTTACGTCAGCCTTCCTATCCTTTTTGCCGTTTTATAAAGCTTTATGTGCCGTTATTCTATAACTCTTACTCTGATAACGCCCTCGATAGCTTCAATCTTGGGAATTATGCTTTCGGGAACCTTTACGCCTATTTCAACGATAGTATATGCGTAGTCGCCCTTAGAGCCGTTAGAAAGATTTTCAATATTTATTCCTTCTGCCGAAACTATACCGGTAACGCCGGAAAGCACGTTTGCGATGTTAAGATGCGCAATACAGATTCTCGCTGCACCGGTGTGAGGAATCGACACGGAGGGGTAGTTAACCGAGTTTTTGATGTTACCTGTGGTAAGGAAATCGTCAAGCTCGCAAGCCGCCATAACTGCGCAGTTATCCTCGCTTTCCTCGGTAGATGCGCCAAGGTGAGGAATGTTTATGATACCCTTAACGCCCATAGTCTTGGGAGTCGGGAAATCGGTAACGTATGCCGCTACCTTGCCTGAATTGATAGCTTCAACCATAGCGTCTGCGTCTACGAGGTCTGCACGGGAAAGGTTAATAATTCTGACTCCGTCACGCATCTTTGCGATAGTTTCCGCATTTATCATACCCTTCGTATCCTTAGTTGCGGGAACGTGTAGGGTGATGTAATCGGAATTTGCGTATATTTCGTCATAGCTCGATGCGCTGTGAACGGCTCTCGAAAGGCTCCACGCTGCGCTTACCGTGATGTAGGGGTCGCAGCCGATAACGTTCATACCGAGCGAGCGGGCAGTATTTGCAACGAGACCGCCTATAGCGCCCAGACCTATAACGCCGAGAGTTTTTCCAAAAATTTCGTGACCTGCAAACTTAGACTTTCCTTTTTCTACCGTTTTTGCGATATCCGGGTCGTCTGCAATCGAATTTGCCCATTCAATGCCGCCGACAACGTCTCTTGAAGCAAGAAGAAGAGCCGCAACGGCAAGCTCCTTTACTCCGTTTGCGTTTGCTCCGGGTGTGTTAAATACCACTATACCGTCCTTTGCGCACTGCTCAACGGGAATGTTGTTTACTCCCGCACCCGCTCTTGCGATTGCAAGAAGATTTTTGGGAAGCGCCATATCGTGCATAACCGCCGAGCGCACCATTATAGCATCGGGCGATTCTACAAATTCGGAAACCTCGTACTTTTTCTTATCAAGGTTATCGATACCAACCTTAGCGATTTTATTAAGAAGCTTAATTTTCATCATATTATGTATTCTCCGTTCAGCCTTGTCGGCAATTTTCTGTAAAAATCAGCAGGCGAGGGTGATTAATTTAACACGCCCCGCCCGCAAATCGAGTTTTAGCCCTCAAGCTTAGGGTTTGCAAGCGCAAACGCCTTCATAAATTCAACGAGCTTTGCAACGCCCTCGTAAGGCATAGCGTTGTAAATAGACGCTCTCATTCCGCCAACAGACCTGTGGCCCTTAAGGTTTTTCAGTCCTGCGGCGTCAGCCTCCTGGGCAAATTTCTTGTCGAGATTTGCGTCTCCGGTTACGAACACTACGTTCATCATAGAACGGCAGTTCTTAGCAACGGGAGCGGTATAATAAGACTGAGAATCAAGATAATCGTAAAGCAGGCTAGCCTTCTTCTCGTTGCGGCGCTTTATTTCTTCAAGACCGCCTATAGAAAGAAGCCAGTCAAATACGAGCTTTGCGATATAAATGCACCAGCAGGGAGGAGTGTTATACATAGAATCGTTTTCCGCCATAAGCTTATAGTCAAGCATTGCGGGTGTATCGGGACGTGCGTTTCCTATAAGGTCCTCACGAACGATAACGATAGTTACACCTGCGGGAGCAACGTTCTTCTGTGCGCCTGCGTAGATAAGACCAAACTTTGATACGTCAACGGGCTCGGAGAGAATGCAGGACGACATATCGGCTACGAGCGGAATACTGCCCGTGTCGGGAATCTGCGGGAACTTAGTTCCGTATATAGTATTATTGAAGCAAATGTGAACGTAATCAGCATCGGGACGTATATCACTGCTTGTTACGTTAGGAATTGTTGAGAAGGTAGGCATTGCTCCTGCGCTTGATGCGGCAATAGCGATATCACCGTATTTCTTAGCTTCGCTGGCTGCCTTCTTTGAGAACTGACCGCTTACGATGTAATCGGCGCATTTGTGCTCGGAGAGAAGGTTGAGAGGAACTGCCGCAAACTGAGTAGATGCGCCTCCCTGAAGGAAAAGAACCTTGTAGTTATCGGGAATATTCATAAGCTTTCTGAGAGAAGCCTCAGCCGAATGAAGTATTTCCTCAAAAACGGGAGTTCTGTGGCTCATTTCCATTACGGACATACCGGAATCTCCGTAGCAAAGAAGATCCTCCTTAGCCTTTTCAAGCACCTCAAGCGGAAGCATTGAAGGGCCTGCGGAAAAATTATAAACTCTTTCCATTTTCAATACCTGAACTGCGAACATCTGTCTTTCACAGTCAAACCTTTCTTGATATTAATTAACGATATTATACTACTTTAGTGTAAGATTGTCAATGAAAAACGCAAAAAATTTTAGCGTGATAAAATTTTTGGTGATATGCTACAAAACACAAAGCGTATAAACACGACATTTTGTATTAAAACACGGAGATTTTCGGGCGGCTCTAATTGTTTTCACTTTTTTCCTAAATATTGATTATCCGGTTGCTTTTCATAAAAATTTGTGGTAAAATAAATAGAAAGCTTTGCTTTAGAAATGTATATTAGGGAGTTATTTATCAATGATTGCGCTTTCGGTTTCCGATATAAGCCTATCCTTCGGTATGGACGTCATACTGAAGGACGTTTCCTTTTCGGTAAACGATGGGGACAGAGTTGGGGTTATCGGCGTTAACGGCGCCGGAAAAACCTCTCTTTTCCGCATAATTTCAGGCGAATACAGGGCTGACAGCGGAGCCGTTTATATACAGAAGGGGCATACCGTAGGGATTCTTGAGCAAAACCCCAACCTATCAGCGCTTCCGAGCGATGCCGGAGTGCTTGAATATATGTACACCGCCTTTCCCTCTCTGATTTCTCTGGAAAACGAAATCCGGGAAAAAGAAGCCCTCCTCACAGCTGTGAAAAACGAAAGCGAGGCGCTTCGCCTTTCCGGAGAGCTTTCCGAAAAAAACAGAATTTTCTCCGAGTCCGGCGGTCTTGAATTCCGCTCAAGATGCAAAGGAATGCTGCAAAGACTTGGCTTTGACGAAACGCTTATAAACGAAAAAATCAAAAACCTCTCGGGCGGTCAGTACACACGTCTTGCTTTGGCAAGGCTTCTTGCGACCGAGCCGGATATTCTGATGCTTGACGAGCCGACAAACCATCTCGATACAGACGCTCTTTCTTGGCTGGAGAGTTATATTTCTTCATACAAGAAAACGGTAATTATAATTTCGCACGACAGATACTTTCTCGATAAGACGACAAACAAAACTCTGCACCTTCAATATGCAAACGCAAGACTCTATCCGGGAAATTATTCCGCCTCGAAAAAGCAGCAGGAAGAGGAGCTTGCCTCAATAGAAAAAAGGTACAGGGAGCAGCAAAAGGAAATAGCCAAAATCAAGGCTAACATCGACTTTCAGCGCAGATGCAACAGAGAGCATAATTTCGTTACGATTCGCTCAAAGGAAAAGCAGCTTGCAAGAATGGAGAAAATAGAGCTGCCGAAAAATGCGCCCAAGAGCATACGAATGTCGTTTTCCGAGGAGGAGGAAAGCGCAAATGACGTGCTTTCGGTAAGCAATCTCTCCTTTTGCTACGGAGATAAGGAAATCTTAAAGGGGCTTTCCTTCCTCGTAAGACGAAGGGAAAGAGTTATGATTCTAGGCCCTAACGGCTGCGGCAAATCTACTCTTATGAAGCTGATAAATTCAAGACTTACCCCCGATGAAGGAAAAATAGTTCTTGGATACAACATAAAAATCGGATACTACGACCAAGAGAACAGGGGCCTTTGTGAAAGCAATACGGTTTTTGGCGAAATGAGGTCGGAATATCCTCAAAAAACAGACCTGGAGCTCCGCTCCGCTCTCGCTCTGTTTCTGTTCGGAGCAGAGGATATAGACAAGCAGATAAGCAAACTTTCGGGCGGTGAAAGAGCAAGACTCACACTAGCCAAGCTCATACTGAAAAAGGTAAATCTGCTCGTTATGGACGAGCCTACAAACCACCTCGATATAGGCTCGGCAGACGCTCTTGAAAATGCGCTTTTAGCCTTTGACGGAACGGTAATCGCCGTATCCCACGACAGATATTTCGTAAACAAGGTGGCTACAAGAATAATAGATATCGGAAATAAGGGGCAAGACCTTTTCGACTGCGTTCTTGAGGATTACGATAACGCTTACGAGGAATATCTCAGAAGACGGGAATTAAGAAAAGCGGCAGATTCACTAAAAAAAGACGTAGCCGCCCCCTCCGATTCAAAAACCGATTATGAGAAAAAGAAGCGTGAAAACGCAGAAAAACGGGCGCAGGAAAGAAAAATCGAAAGAGCCAAGGAGCGCATAACAAAGCTTGAAGAGGAGCTTTCTTTACTTGACGAGGAGCTTTTCGGTAGCGCCGCAAGCGACTACGTCAGAGCCGCCGAAATAGACGAAAGAAAAAACGCTATAGAGGAGGAGCTGCTTTCTCTTTACGAGCTGGTAATGTAAATACAAAGCAAACACGAATACTGAAATAAAAGGCGAAAACGAAGGATTTTTATGATTAAAAACGTATTTTTAGACCTGGACGACACGATATTCGATTTTCACAAGGCAGAGGCTATCGCTCTTTGCGGAATGCTTGGCGAATTCGGCGTTGCCGCTACGGAGGATATGACGAAAAGATACAGTGAAATAAATCTTGCGCAGTGGAAAAAGCTTGAGCTTGGACTGGCAACCAGAGACGAGGTGCTGACCGACAGATTTACGATTTTCTTTTCGGAAATAGGGCTTGATATAGAGGGGAAAGCGGCAAGAGAAATTTACGAGCACCGACTCTCAATCGGACACTACTTTATTGACGGCGCAAAGGAGCTTCTCGAAAACCTTTACGGAAAATACAGGCTCTATCTCGCATCAAACGGAACTCTATCGGTTCAAACCGGCAGAATTGCTTCGTCAGGCATAGAAAAATACTTTGACGGCATCTTTATTTCCCAAAAAATCGGATACGATAAGCCAAGCCGAGAGTACTTTCTTGAATGCTTCAAGCAAATACCCGATTTTATAAGAGAAGAAACCGTAATTATAGGCGACAGTCTTTCCTCTGATATTAAGGGCGGAAAAAATGCGGGAATAAAGACCTGCCTTTTTAACCCCAAGAGTAAGGAGTTGTCTTCGGATATAAAGCCCGACTACGAGGTAAAAAGTCTTTACGAAATTCCATCACTGCTATGTAGAATTTAAGGAGAAAATATGTACTACGGATATGATATAAGCGATTTCACCGCAAATCTTGCAAAAAAGGCGGAGAGGGACTGCGAGCAGGTTTTTAAAAAAATTGACGAGAACGCCCTCTTTTGCTCTGCAAAGGTTCTTCGGGCATTTCAGGAGTGCAGAACGTCAACCGCTGATTTTATAGAGATAACCGGATACGGATACTCGGATTCCGGCAGAGAAAAGCTTGAGGAAATATACGCAAGAGTTTTCGGGGCGGAGGATGCGCTCGTAAGACCGCAGATAATGTCAGGCACGCACGCACTCGCAATAACCCTCGGCGGACTCTTAAAGCACGGAGATACTCTCCTATACGTTTCGGGTGAGCCGTACGACACCTTAAAAAGCGTTATAGGAACCGTTGGAGACAGCCGCAACTCTCTTATAAAATGCGGCGTAAAATACGAAGAAATAGACCTTTTGGGAAACGATTTCGATTTAGAAAAAATCAAGGCAAGAGTAGCTAAGGGGGATATCCGTGTCGCCGCAATTCAGCGCAGCAGAGGCTACAGCCCGAGAAAAAGCCTTACGATTGACAAAATTGCCGAGGCAATAAAGGTCATAAAGGAGGCTTGCTCCGACACCGTGGTTATGGTGGATAACTGCTACGGTGAATTTACCGAAGAGAGAGAACCCACCGAGGTTGGCGCAGACGTTTTCGTTGGCTCTATGATGAAAAATCTCGGAGCCGGCTTTGCAGTGAGCGGCGGCTACTGCGTAGGAACTAAGGAATGCATTCTCGACATAGCCGAAAGATTCTCGGCGCCCTGCGTAGGCAAAGACCTCGGAGCAAATTTCAATCAGCTCGCTTCCTTCTACAAGGGACTCTTTATGGCGCCGACAACGGTTGCAGCAACGCTGAAATCAATGGCGTTTGCCGCAAGACTGCTTGAGCTTGCCGGATTTTCTGACGTAGACCCGAGGTATGACGAAAAAAGAACAGATATCGTGCAGACTATAAATATGCACTCTGCAGATATGCTGATAAAATTCTGCAAGGGCATACAGATGGGCTCTCCCATTGAAGCCTATTGCATACCCGAGCCCTCGGATATGCCGGGATATCCGCACCCCGAAATAATGGCTGCCGGAACGTTCGTGACCGGCGCAACGAACGAATTGAGCTGTGACGGCCCTCTTACCGAGCCTTACACCGCATTTATGCAGGGAGGACTCTCATACGATTACGGAAAGCTCGGAGTTATGAAGGCTCTCGACCAGATGCTTAATTCATAAAAGCTAATCTAGGCAAGCATAACCTAATTCGAATACGTTTTAATCTGCGGATTTTATGCAATAATCCGCCAAAAATTCTTGAAATATAATCTAGGCAAATTTTTAAAAATCGGCGGCTATGTATTTTTTAAAATGCCGCCATAACGGAGAAAACATATGGGAATATGCTACATTGTGGGGGCGGGCGATTTTGCTTATGGATTTTCCCCCCTTGCCGATGACCTCGTTATAGCGGCAGACGGCGGCTACGACCACCTCAAAAAATTCGGTATCCGATGCGACCTTTTGCTTGGCGACCTTGACTCAATTAAAGCAGCCCCCAAAAACGATAAAACGATAAAATTCCCCGAGAAAAAGGACGAAACGGATATGCACCTTTCATATCTTGAGGGAGCAAGGCGAGGCTATACGGATTTTTGTGTTTACGGTGGCGGAGGCGCCAGAGAACACCACACTTTTGCAAACTATTGTTTACTGTTATATATTAAAGAGCACGGGGGGCGTGCAACTTTATTTACCAAAAACGCTGAAATTACACTGATAAAAAACGAAAGCTCAGAAATTCTCGGAGAGTGCGGAAAGCATCTTTCCCTTTTTCCCTTTGGCTCTGTTGCAGAGGGAGTCACCGTTAAGGGTGCGGAATACGAATGTGAAAATATCTCCCTTTTTCCCAGTTTTCCTCTTGCAGTTTCCAATATCTTTAAGGATACTCCGGTAACGGTGAGCGTCAAGGACGGCGCTCTGCTTATAATTCGGGAAATTTAACCTTCCCTCTTCGCTTTTTGTTTTTCAAATTCAGTCTTCCTTTTTTTGAAAATCCCACTTGACAAACGCAAAGCGGGGTGATATAATGTCCATAACCAAAACAGAATACATATCAGGGGTGCCCCAGCGGCTGAGATGGCGAAAGCCAAACCCTTTTAACCTGATACGGATAATGCCGTCGTAGGAAGATTAGTATGCCTAAAATCGTACCGCACGGATAGTTATTCTGTGCGGTAATTTTTTTAGGCAGAGCGCAAAATGCTCCTGCCGCAAAGGAGGTTCAATGCAACAAAAAAACCAAAAACAAATCAGAGCTATGACCGAATGCAGTATTATGGTCGCTCTCTCCACCGTTTTGAGTATGATAAAGCTGGTGGATATGCCATACGGAGGCTCAGTAACGGTAGCGTCAATGCTTCCTATAGTTATTGCTGTTTACCGTCACGGCACTCTTTGGGGGGTAGGAACGGCGCTCGTGAACGCCGCAATTCAGCTTGTTCTCGGATTAAACACGCTTTCCTATTTCACTACCTGGCAATCTATTTTAGCGATAATACTGCTCGACTACATAGTCGCCTTCGGCGTATTTGCACTTGCCGGTGTGTTCAAGAAAATCGAAAAGCGCCAGAATTACGCTATGCTTTACGGAGTTCTTCTCTGCTCCGTTTTGCGCTATATATGCCACGTAATATCAGGCGCAACCGTTTGGGCGGGGCTTTCGATTCCCACGAATGCGGTGCTTCTCTATTCCCTCTCGTATAACGCAACCTATATGCTGCCCGAAACGATAGTTTTGGCGGTCGTTTGCGCATATATTGCCGCAATAGTGGATTTTCGAAGCAATATACCCACCCGTGTCAAGAAAACGGCTATGAACGATAGAGAAATGTACGGTGTTCTCGGTGCGGGACTCTTGGCTATTCTCACTGCTATCGCTGACGTTATCGCCCTTTTTCCGCACCTGCAGGACCCTGACACCGGTGAATTCGTCTTCACCCATATAGGAGAGGCTAATTTTATTCTCATAGGAATAGTAAGCTCCGTAGGCATACTGGGAGCTATAGGACTCTATATTTTCGCAAAGAAAAGCGCAAGGGCTTCCGTTTAGGAAGAAAAACAACCGAAAGCTATCATAAAACAAGCGTATATTCTTCAAAGCAGAGCTGACGAAAATCCGTTAAGACCGTCTCGTATAAGGATATCTCCTTCAAAATTGTAATTTTTTGCCGTTTTTTAGTGCATTATGCCGTTTTTTGAGCCATACGTATTGAAAACTTGACTCTTTACTGGTATAATTTACTTATTTAAGACGCCGATTGCCCGTGTGGTTTACGAAAGCGGTGTTCACTGCAAAAAAGACGAGGAGAGAAAAATGAAAAGCCTTAGTATGATTTTGGTTTTGGCGTTATCGGCAGTTCTGCTTTTCTTTATCTCCTGCGGTGATACACCAGAGACTGACGTATGCGAAGCTCACGCCGACCTTGACCTTGACGGAAAATGCGACCTTTGCGATGCTGTGATAGAAAACGCTCCGTGTGAGGAATGCTCTGATGCGGACGGTGACGGGCTTTGCGATTCTTGCGCCAAAGAGGTTGAAGCCTACGTATGCGAGGATTGCAAGGATTCTGACGAGGACGGCAGCTGCGATATTTGCGAAAAAGAGGTTGTTGCCGAGGGAACCCAGCTTATTTCAAACGGAAAGCACCTTTTCTCCTTCGTGCTTTCAAAAAACCTAGACTCAGACGTGAGAAAAGCCGTAGACCTTCTCGTAATCAGACTTGGCTCTCTCGGCTACACGGTAGATTTGAAAAACGATTCCGAAACAGCTGACGAAGCGGGCGTTGAAATTCTTATAGGCGACAGGATAGAAAGCAGAGGCGAAAAATACTGCTTTGACGGACATACGCTTGGCCCGAATGGCTCGGCGGTCAAGAGCATTGACGGAAAAATAATTATAGCCGCAGGCTCAAATAAGGCGCTGATTTCGGCTATAGAATACTTTGCCGAAAATGCGCTCGGTATAACGGAGCAAACGAAAAGGCTTGAAAACGCTCGGTTTTTGAAGAAAAACGAATACGAAACCAGACAAACGGACTTTGCCGTTACCTCCGTTACGGCGGGCGGCAGAGATATATCCGATTACGTTATAGCGATAGACAAAAACAGCTTTTCGGAATGCAAAAGGGCTGCCGAAGAGATAAGAGACGTCCTTTACCAGAGTGTCGGCTACTGGCTTCAAATAGTTACCTATGACGAAAGCGTCACCGATAGGTACCTCTCGATAACGATAGGCGAAAGGGACAAAAGCGAGGGGTTTGAGGTAAAAATAGAAAATTCCAACGTCAAGATAACCTCGCAATATCCTTACAAAACCGCTGAAGAGACAAAGAAATACATAACCTCTCAGCTGCTTGGCAAGGAGGGAGATATAGCCCTTTTTGAAGCGGTCAAGAATATAAGAGACGTTTACTATTCCGATTTCGGAGCCGTGGGTGACGGAAGAACGGACGATTTTGAGGCGCTGCGCAAATGTCACGAATACGCCAACAAATACGGTCACACCGTTTGCGCAGATTCCGACAAAACCTATTATATCGGCGCCCAGACCGATTACATCGTGATAAAGACGGACGTAAATTTCGGAGGCGCAAAATTTATAATAGACGATTCCGAAATAGCTCTTGACGATAAGGGGCGGGATTTGCCGATTTTTATAGTAAAGAATGACGAGGAAGGCAAGAAAATAACCGCCTCACAAAGCTCTCATATTCAAGATATAAATGAAAAAGGCGGTATAAAGGCAGATTCCCTATCAAAGCTTGACTTAGGGCTAGGATATGCAGCTATGCTGGTTATCGTAAATGAAAATCACAAAAATTACGTTGTTTTCGGCCCTAACGAAAATAACGGAATCTCTCAAAGAGAGCTGCTCGTTGTAGACGCTGAGGGTTACGTTGATAAATCAACTCCGCTTTTATTTGATTACGAAAGGATAACCGAAATAAAAGCCTACAGCATAGACTCCTCTCCCATAACGGTAAGCGGAGGCACCTTTACCACTATAGCGAATGCGGCACAAACACAAAGCGAATACGCCGCCTATCACAGAGGAATACGTATTACGAGAGCGAATACGACCGTAAGAGGCGTCACTCACCGGGTCACAGGCGAAGGCGAGGAGGGTATGCCGTACAGCACGTTTATGGAGGTTAAGGACACCTATAACGTGCTTATTGAGGCCTGCGTGTTTACCGCACGTAAAACCTATTACAGAAGAAATACAGAAATAGGAATGGGCTCGTACGATATAAGCGCAGGAACCTCTGCCTCTGTCGTATGGAAAAACTGCACTCAAACAAACTTTTTCGGGCCTGATGGCATGTCTCTGTACAACGATGGAAGGTTTTGGGGAATTATGAGCTCCTCGGCTTGTAAAAATCTCGTTTATGATGGCTGTATTCTTTCCCGCTTTGATGCGCACGCAGGCGTTTACAACGTAACGGTGAGGGACTCCTCCTTGCAGTCGCTCAGGATAGTCGGAGGCGGCGAGCTTATTTTCGATAACGTCCATATGTATTCGGACACTCTGGTTTCTCTCCGAGAGGACTACGGCGCCTTCTGGCACGGCAACGTCAGGATAAAGAACGTTATTATGCACAACAAAGGTGAGATAAATTTATTTACGGGAGCCTGGTACAATCACGATTTTGGCTACGCTACGGCGCACCCCTCGGAAATTGAAATTGACGGATTAAGACTTGCCGTGAAGGCGAAGGTAAACGTATTTTCAAGTGAGCTTGTCGAAGAAACGGAAAAAATATTATCGGACACTGTGGGAGGCTCACCTAACATAAACAAAACCGAGCCCACGAAAAAGGTAACAGTCAAAAACAATATTTACGGATATACCTTCGTGTTGCCTGACAAAACGAAATACCGCTTCTTCAAGGACACAGAGTACCTAATAGAATGACGGCTTTTGCTGCCTTAAAGCGCTTTTTCGTGACGAGACGAAAGCTTCGCTTTAAGGCCTTTTTCTATTGATATTCCCAAGTATCTACCTGTTTTTCCCGACTAACCCGTAATTCTTTACGATAATGCAAAAACATTTAACGATAATGCAAATACATGCCCCTTTTTTTGAGGTATAATCAAAGTAAAATATATATTAACTGATTTATTGGCTAAATTTTAATCAAGAGGGTTTATATGAAAATACTTACAACTGTTCTTCTCTTTTTTACTCTCCTGTTTTTATTTTCCTCTTGTATCAAAATTACGGAAAACGGGGACGAAAATCAGCGAATGCTTCGATAATGACGGTGACGGCTTTTGCGATATCTGCCAAAAGGAGCTTGAGTCCGAGACGGCGGAGAATTACTGCTGAAGGACTCGAAGGTATATAATAACAGAGTTATAGTCCTGCGTGACGATTACGGCTCTACCTTAAACGGTAACGTTCGGATAGAAAACGTTCAGGTTACCAATACGGGAATCGTTACGGTTTTCTCTGTCGGCTGGCATAATCACGATTTCGGATATCCGACTTATCTGCCACAAAATGCCGTTATAGATAATCTAACGCTTGAAAAGAAAGCGGACGTAATTCTCTTCTTACAGTTGTTTGCCGACCTTGGCGACATAGGCTACGACACCTATTTAGTCGCTGAAAACCTCAACAAAATGACTCCCACGAAAAGTATAGTTATATTAAACAATTCCGACAACTGTAATTTCACTATCCCGAACACGTCATATTTTAAGGATATGACTGTCAGTACGGAGGATTAGCCCTAATCGGAAGCTATACAGAATTACACAAAATCGACTGCGATGCACTTAAAAAGCAAAACTTATTTTAAAAACAAATATAATTTATAACTATACGTGGAGGTGCTTTATGAAACAAAAAAAATACGTTTGCTACGAGGATTTCGGCGCCGTAGGTGACGGAAAAACACACGACTTTGCCGCTATTTGCGCTACGCACGAATATGCAAACGAACACGGGCTCGACGTTGTTTGTAAGGGGGATAAAACCTATTATATAGGTGACACGGGCGAAAATCCCCCTGCAGAGATAAAAACCAACGTTGACTGGGGAAATTCAAAATTCATTATAGACGACAGCGGTATATCATCAGATATGAAGGGAAGGACGGCTATGCTGTTCAAGGTTTGCCCCGAAACCCCGGGAATTGATTACACGCCTGACGGCGACAGCGTTCCCAGCGCAAAAATCAGAGAAATAAACGCTGCCGGCGGAATTAAAGCTGACGTAAAAAAGCTCGACCTCGGTATCGGATACCCTGCTATGCTCGTGGTTATCAACCACAATCACAGAAACTATATCCGCTTCGGAGCAAACAAAAATGCAGGTCTCTATCAAACCGAAATAGTAGTTGTTGACGCTGAGGGTAATATTGACAAGACCACTCCCTTCCTTCTCGATTACGCCGAAATTACCAAGATAGGCGTTTACAGAATGGACGATACGCCTATCACGCTAAAGGGCGGTATGTTCACCACTATTGCCAATCAGTCAAAGGAGGACTACCGATATTATTCCCGTAATATCGGTATCTACCGTTCTAACACTACGGTTACCGGACTAACGCATAAAATAGTTGGCGAGGGAGAGCACGGTGACCCTTATTCCGCTTTCGTTAACATATCCTATGCTTGTAATATTCTAATAAAGGATTCCTTCTTCCAGGCTCACAAATGCTACGTATGCGTAGGAAGCGGCGGTGCTCCGGTCGGAATGGGAACCTACGATATAGGAGCCTTCTACGGTAATAATATACTTTGGAAAAACTGCGTGGAAACCAATTTCTATGACGAAAACGGTGAAAGAACCGACGGAACCTGGGGAATTATGGGCTCAAGCTTTACGAAGAACATAGCCTACGAGGACTCTATTCTCTCTCGTTTTGATGCGCACGAGGGTGTTTACAACGCAAGAATTATAAACTCAACGATAGTTTATTTCAGAGTCATCGGCGGAGGAACCCTTCACCTTGAGAACCTCAAAATTCATAACAATCTTCTTATTTCAATGCGTGAGGACTACGGAGCAACCTGGAACGGCAATATAATTATCAAGGACGTTACTATGTTAAACAGCGGTGACGTAACCCTTTTAAGCGCTTCCTGGGAAAATCACGATTTCGGATACAAGTGCTATCTTGCTGACGATATCGTCATTGATAATCTGAAGCTCGAAAAACCTGCAAACGTACATCTTTTCTACCCTTCATTCCTCAAAAAAGGTGACGTAAGCGGGGATACCTACAATGGCGAGCCTAACATTAACCCCTATCAGCCACCCAAAAGCATTACTATAAAAAACAATGCGGACGGATATAATTTCGTAATTCCCGATTCCGTATTCTTTAAGAACACCGTTATAACGGAGGAATAAGTCGGCTGAGAGGATTGCGCCCTAACAGAGTCAAAACGGCGGCGCCGTCTTAAAAATGTCGCATACAAAAAACAAAACAAGGGCTGTCGCATTTAGGCATAGGCAAGCCTAACCCAATTCGAACACGCCTAAAGCTATATAAATCCACGCTATTTCCCGATATCTCGCTTGCAAAGTTCCTACTTTGCTTCGTTCAATATCAGAAAATATCGAGAATTTCTCCAAGCTTTAGGTAAGAATTATTTTAAGCTAGCG
>JAZSBB010000078.1:0-9377 GCA_045602185.1 Eubacteriales bacterium | reverse complement strand
ACCTTTTCGTTGCAGGCTTTATAGGAACTCCTCAGATGAACTTTATCAACGGCAAGCTCGTTAAGCACGATAACAACCTTTACGCTACCTTAGGTACCACCGAGATTAAGCTCCCCGCTGAGAAAGCAAACAATCCCGCTCTTAAAGAATACATCGACCAAGAGGTTATTTTCGCTATTCGTCCCGAGGCTATCCACGACGAGCCTATGTATCTGCAGACGCTTGCAGACACCACTATGAAGGTTAACGTTGACGTTACCGAGCTTATGGGCGCTGAAATCTACCTTTACCTTGGATTTGAGGGTATGGAGGACGCAACCAACAATAAGAACATAATAGCAAGAGTTTCTTCACGCTCCCGCGCTCAGGCAGGCGATGATATAACCGTTGCTATCGATGCTTCCAGAATTCATATCTTTGATAAGAACTCCGAAAAGTGCATCTGCCACTAATTCAGAACACAATTTCAGGCTCCCTCGTTTTTTCAGAAATGAGGGAGCCGTCTTATTAAAGATTAAAAGCAAAAACGAAAGGATTTTAAAAATATGAAATGGCAAGAAATACTGCAAAATTTTTTGACTAATATTATTAACTGGGCAAGTACGGGCGGTGTAAGACTGCTTCTTGCGCTTCTTATAATGTTCGTTTCCTTCAAGATTGTAAATCTTGTTTCTAAGCGCATAAAGCGCTCAGGCGAAAACGGAAAGCTTGACAAAACTATAGCGAGAACCTTCGCATACATATTCAAAATCGCTATGAAATGCTTGATAACGATATGCCTTATCGGATTTGTGGGCATTGATACCAGCGGACTTACGGCACTGGTCGTTTCTCTCGGCGCTTGCGTAGGACTTGCTCTCAACGGTGCACTCTCAAACCTTGCGGGCGGTATCCTTATTATACTCACCCGTCCCTTTAAGGTAGATGATTTTATAGAGGCTCAGGGTTACTCGGGAACGGTTGAGGACATTCATATCACTAACACTAAGCTAATTACTCCCGACAATAAGGTAGTGTATATCCCGAACGGTCCCCTCTCAAGCGGAAACATAGTCAATTATTCCGCAAAGGAGCTTCGCAGAGTCGATTTTTCATTCTCAATCGGCTACAAGGACGACTTTGAGAAGGCTAAGAATTTGGTTCTTGAAATACTCACAGCGCACGAATTGACTCTTGATAATCCGGAGCCTATGGTAAGAGTTTGTGAGCACGGAGCGAGCAGTATAAACATCGTTGCACGTGTCTGGGTAAACAGCGCTGATTACTGGACGGTTAATTTCGATATCATTGAAAGGGTTAAGGCGGCATTTGACAAGGAAGGAATCGAGATACCTTTCAATCAGCTTGACGTTCACGTAAAAAACGACTGATAACGCACCGAAAGAAATAATATAATCCCTTAAAAGCAAATTTTAAAAAACAAAAAAGGGGCTGTCTCATTAAGAATTGAAGAAAACCGCAGGTTTTCAATCTCGTTTCCCTCAAAAATGCTCTTTTTATGCAGTGGTATTGTGTTTTTTACAATACCACTGTTTTTTCGGTTATGCCTAAATGCGACAGCCCCTTTTTGCGCACAATCTTGCCCTGCAAGGTATAGTGGCTGGAAACGGGCGAAGTTTTCGCTTACGCATTTAAAAGCCGAAATAAGCCTTTGCGTTATAATAGCATATTCCGCTCATTATTTTTTCAAGAGCTTCAAAGTCATTCGGATATTCGCCCCTATCTACCCAGCCGCCTATAAGATTTGAAAGGATTCTCCTGAAATACTCGTGCCTCGTATATGAAACGAAGCTGCGGCTGTCCGTAAGCATTCCGATAAAGTGCGAAAACATTCCGAGATTTGCAAGAGCTCTCATCTGATTCTCCATACCGTCACGCTGGTCGTTAAACCACCAGCCAGAGCCAAGCTGCATTTTAGCAGACACGGGAGCCTTCTGAAAGCTTCCGAGCAGTGTTGCAAGAACGTAATTATCCTTAGGGTTAAGCGGGTATAAAATAGTCTTCGGAAGACTCCCGCGATATTCCAGCATATTAAGAAGCTTTGATAACGGCTTTGCAACCGCAAGGTCGTTTATAGAGTCAAAGCCGGTGTCGGCGCCCAGCCTTTCGTACATTTTCCCGTTGTTATTTCTGAGCGCCCCTATATGCAGCTGCATAGCCCACCCAAGCCTTTCGTATTCCTCGGCGCATAGCCTTATAATTTCGGTTTTATACGAATCTATCTCGTAGACGGAAAGCTCTCCGCCGTAAAGCCTCTTTTCGAAAGCCGCCCTTGCGTCACCCTCGCAAAAGGGAACGTATTCAAGCGAATGGTCGGAAACCCTACAGCCACGCTCGGCAAAAAACGCAATTCTTGCCTTTAGCCACCGAACAAGCCCTTCATAATCTCCGACTCCGTTTTGCTCCATATAGGGAATAAAGGCGTCCTTTTCTATTTCTACCGCCTTGTCGGGACGGAAGGTCGGCAGAATTTTAACCGAAAAATCTCCGAGCGCCTCGTGATAGATAAGAGAATCCGCCGGGTCATCGGTAGTGCATATTATCTCAACACCCGATTTTTTAATAAGCTCCTGCGGACGAAATTCATCACTCGAAAGGCACTCGTTGCACCTATCCCATATTTCTCTTGCCGTACTTTCCGAAAGAGTCTTTTCTATACCGAAATATCTTTTAAGCTCAAGATGCGTCCAGTGATAGAGAGGATTTCCTATAAGAAGGGGCAGAGTTTTTGCATAGGCGAAAAATTTCTCGTAGCCGTCCGCATCTCCGGTTATATATCTTTCGTCTATACCGTTAGCGCGCATTTGACGCCACTTATAATGGTCGCCCCCAAGGAAAAGCTCGCAGGCATTTTTGAATTTATGATTTTCGGCTATCATCTTAGGGCTGAGATGACAGTGGTAATCTATTATAGGTAAATCCTTAACCATACCGTAAAGCCTTTTTGCAGATTTGCCTTGAAGCATAAAATCCTCGTTTATAAAGCTCATAAGCTTGCTCCGTCCCAAAAATTAATTCAGACCGCAACGCTTTAATCCTTTGGCGCGCTTTGTGAGAGCCGTATTCAACGGCATTCTCTGCGGCAATATTCTCACGGCATATTTTTGTCCGTTTTTTAGGTTTATATCCGCATTATCCTTATTATTTTTCCATTATCTTCCCTTCGTTCCCGCATAAAATAGGTAAGACTTGACTATTTTCCCGTTTTATGCTACAATATAAGAACTAACGGCGTAATATATGAAATTTCGACAAAAAACCATCGGAGCTTTTTATGAATAACCGCAATGAAATAAATCAAAAAAAAGCAGAATTTCTGCTCGACTATATGCAGGAAAACAAAAACGCTTACGTAGGAAAAAGAATGGTGAGCCATTCAATATTTATAATTTTGACGCTCAGAATTCTTCTTTTCGTGTTTGAAATTCCCGTTTTCATAGTATCCGAAAAGCCTATAAACCTTTTGGCGCTGCTGTTCTTGCCCTCCCTCGTTTTGATTTTATATATCATATTCAAGGGGGCAAAGGGTTTCACTTATATCATTCTTGTCTTTGCAGTATCAAGACTGATTTTGTATTTTTCGCTGGTATATAAAACTATGCCGGATACGGCGCTCACGAGCGTTTATTCATTCACTCTGTTTGGAATTTTGCTCGTTCAGTTTGCACTCTCCCTCCTTCTTATCACCAGCAACAGATGCGACACCTATTTCACCGCTCTCCAAAGAATAAATATCAAGGTTCACGGCGCTGCCATTATAAAAAAATAACTTGACAAATTCAATTTAATATTGTATCATTGATAGGAATTGAGAATTATTCTCAATTCCTATTTTTTGGAGGTAAACGAAATGACCTACAACCGTGACAGAAAAGAGGAAATAATAGCTCTCCTTTCAACAGAAAGCGACCTTTCCTTTACTGCGGAGCAAATATGCGAAAGAGTGCTTGGAAGCGGAGGTGGAAAGAGCACCGTATACCGAATAATATCCTCGCTTGTCGAAGAAGGCGTCTTAAAACGCATATCAGACGGCAAGAGCAGGCACGTTAAATATCAGTATCTCGGCGAAAAATTATGCTCCGAGCATCTGCACCTGAAATGCAGGTCTTGCGGAAGGCTGATACATCTCAATAAAACCGCATCCGAGGCTATAATAAGCTCTCTTGAAAGCTCGGAAGGCTTTTTAATAGACTGCACCGAAATTCTTTCAGGCAGCTGCACAAAATGCGCACTCGCAAAAAGGTAGGGTAAAAGACTATGCTTCTTCATATACACCACGAGGTCGGAGCGCACGAAAAGGATATCGCCGCCTTTTTGTCCGAGGTTCTGCTTGACGGCCTTATTGATACCCTAAAAATAGTTCCGTTTTTATTCCTCACCTATTTATTAATGGAATTTATAGAGCATAAGGATTCCCAGAAAACGCTTCATTTCTTAAAAAACGCCGGAAATCTCGGCCCGCTTGCCGGTGGACTTTTCGGGCTTTTGCCCCAGTGCGCCTTTTCTGCCGTAGCCTCAAATCTTTACACGGGTGGGGTGATAACCCTCGGAACACTGCTTGCGGTGTTCCTCTCAACCTCAGATGAAATGCTCCCTATCCTTATCAGCGGAAGCATTCCGCCAAGCAAGCTTTTCATTATTCTTCTCTACAAGGGCGCCGTGGCGATTTTGATAGGCTTTGGCGTTGACCTCTTTCTCAGGCTTGTAAGAAAAAAGAAAAATGAAATAAATATTGATGCGATTTGCGAAAACGACAACTGCCACTGTGAGCGAGGAATTTTCTATTCTGCGATTCACCACACTCTCACTATAACCCTATTCATATTTCTCGTTACTCTGCTTGTCAATTCGGTTGTTTTCTTGGTCGGAACGGATAAACTGGAGGCTCTTATAGAAGCAGTTCCCTATCTTTCCCATCTGATTTTTTCTTTTATCGGTCTTATCCCCGGCTGCGCAACGTCAGTTGCCATAGCAACGCTGGGCGCAAAAGGTATCATTTCGGCAGGCGCTATGCTCTCCGGCCTTTTTGCTAACAGCGGCGTGGGAATTATCATACTCTATAGGCTTAACCCAAGAAAAAAAGAAAACCTCATAATTATGCTGATTTTGGCAGTATGCGGCTTCGTTTTCGGTCTTCTTGCCGACCTTATCGGAATTTCTCTGTAAAAAATCAAAATTGTGCATTTTTTGAGGAATATTTTGATAGAAAAAAACAAAAATCCGTGGTAAAATACAAGTAGAGAAATATTTTTACAAGTGAGGCTTTTTTCTATGCAGAAGAAAAAGCTTGCAACAGTAGGTTACGGCAGTCAGGGCCGCTTGGCACGCAGGCGGCGCAGAAAAACGGCCGTCCTTTTCACCGTACATCAGAACAGACGCCGGGACGTTGATTTTTTAGCTATAAAAAATCTCATAAACTCAGGCGAAATAGGAGAAACTATAAGCATAGAATCCAGAATACACGGCTCACGGGGAACACCGTCCGACTGCAGATGCCATAAGCAGTACGGCGGCGGTATGATTTTATAGCTATGCCGAGGTTTTATATGCAGGCAAGGGACGGCTCTGCTCTTATTGAGGACTGGCAGAAGAAGAAACAGCGATAAAAACGGAGATTTAAACACTTTCACAAGCGAAAAAGAAAAGTAATATAATATACTATGGAACTTTACAAAAAGAAGGGGCTTGAGCTTATCTCAAACCTCGCTATTACAAACAAAAAAATGCCGAGTGTCGTTAAATACACCCCGGCAAAAACCAAAATTTGCGCTCACTCTCAAAGAACGCTCCCCGTATCCATACCCGAAAGAGTCGGTATTTCAAGCAGCGTTATACTCTCCTTGCTTTCGGACTTAGAAAAAGAAGAAAAATCAAATATACACAGTATCGTAATAGTAAAGGACGGATTTCTGATAGCGGATTGCTCCCGCCGAGGCTACTCCTCAAGACTTGCGCACCTCTCGCACTCAATGTCGAAGACGGTTACGGGAATGCTTATCGGAATGCTGGTAGATGACGGTAGACTTGCGGTTGAGGATAATCTTGCAAAATTCTTTTCCGAATATGACATTCACCCGGACTGCAAGGGCATAACCGTGGAAAACCTGCTCACTATGTCCAGCGGTATCGAATTTTCCGAAATAGGCGCAGTTACCGACACCAGATGGACGGAAACCTTCCTCGGAAGCGAGCCGGCGTTTATACCGGGCGAAAAATTCGCCTATAACAGTATGAATTCATATATTCTTATGGTTATCGCCCATAAGATAATCAACGAGCATTACGGCGTCAGCGTTTCGGATTTTCTTAAAAAGCGTCTGTTTTCGCCCCTCGGAATTTCCGATTTTTTCTGGGAAAAGGGGCCTGAGGATATCGAAAAGGGCGGCTGGGGACTGTACCTATCGGCAGAGGCCTGGGCAAAGCTCGGAATGATGATGCTTCAAAACGGCAATTTCAACGGCAAAAAAATTCTCTCAAAGGAATGGGTTTCTGCCTCAGCCTCAACACGTGCGATTACCCCTAAGGAAACGGGAGATTTCAACTACGGCTATCAGCTCTGGGTTGGCAGAGAGAATGACGACTTTCTGTTTAACGGAATGCTCGGGCAAAACGTTCTGGTTATCCCGAAAAACAATATCGTTGTCGCAATAAGCGCCGGAAACAACGAGCTTTTCCAGGAAAGCCCTTCGCTTAAAATTATCAGAGAAAGGCTCGGCAGGGATATCGACAAGCTAAAGCTCGCCGGAGAAAGAGCGCTTATTCCCCTCAGAAAAAAGCTAAGCACCTTTCTTGACGGACGCCTTTGGATTGAGCCGAAAGAAAAAAGATACGGTATAAAGGAATTCTTCGGTCTTCGCACCAAAACCCCATTTGACGAGGATTTCACGGCACTGCTCGGAAAATTTCGTTTTGCGGAAAACAATCAAGGCATACTGCCTCTTTTCGTGCGCACTATGCAAAATAATTACCAGGGCGGAATAGAGGAATTTGAATTTACGAGAAGCGGTAACGATTTAATTCTGACCGTCACTGAGGGCGGGGAGAAGTTCGTCTACAAGCTGGGAATTTACGGCTATGAATTTTCCGAAATCAACTATGCGGGAGAAAAATACGCCGTAGGCACGTTGACTCACTCGAAGGCGGAAAACGAATGGCTTTTGGAATTTATCTATCCCGAGCTTCCAAACACGAGAAGACTGCGCCTTTCTAAAGAGGGCGAAAATATCCTTACCGTTTCAATGACGGAAACCCCCGATTCCAAGATAACGGAGGCATTTATCACCTCGATTCCCGCAATGAGCCCGAAAATCAATTTTGCAATCGACCTGCTCGAAACCAATCTCGGAAAGAATTTTATTGAACGCAGAGTCGCAGAGATTTTTTCACCAACGCTTCGATCGGTGAGCGAAAACGCCGAAAATTTCGAGCTTCTTTTAGACGAGGAAAACCAAAAAATCAACGAAGCCCTTTCCTCTATGCGCATAGTGCGTATGCTTATAGGACGCATAACCGGCGCAGAGGACGATTTTGAAGGCAAAAAACAATCCATAGGCGGATTCGTTATTTCCTCACTGATAAGCAAATTTTTCTCAAGAAATAAGGGCGAAAAGGAGCCTGAGCACAACGAAAAATAAACGCTCAAAAAGCTTGACGGAAAAGGTAACGGGTAAAAACAAAAAAGGACGGATAAAGCAATAAAAACTAGCGCAATATCCGTTCTTTTTATTTTCAATTCAGTATTGTCCCCTAGCTTTATGCTGCTGCATTTTTGCCACGGAACTGCGCCACTGCGTTTCGTGCAGAAGCGTTTAGCCTAAATTAACCGAGGTCAAGGCCGTTGAGCATATCACGAAGCGCCTTAGCTTCTTCTACGGTAATGGTAATACCCTTTCCCATTTTTTCACGGTCAGGAGACCAAGTACGAATATCATAAACAGCCTCTCTGTCGTTCCATTTAATGAAATTAAGCTCCTTATTCCAACCGTTTTTTCCCTCGCTAACGATACCGATTGATTCAACAAGCTCATATTTTATCTCAGGCATAGCATTCTCTCCTTATATAATATTTATTTTAAAATGTACAATTTTAAATATATTGCTACGCCTATTGTAGCACAAGAAAAAGTGCTTGTCAATAAATATAAGAAAATAAGTTTACAAAATTCCTCTTTTTTAGCAAAAAAATCCTAAAAGAAGGTTTTTTGTACAAATGCGCACCCAAAAGCGCCGTGTTTTTGAAAGAAAAAACGCAATTTTCACCCTCGCCCCGAAAACCGAGAGATTTAATTTTCACCTTTCATACATTTTATCATTTATTCATATATTGTTAATGATTTATTAATAATTGTTTGTTATAATACTAGGGTGAATTACGGACCATTAGCTCAGTTGGTTAGAGCTACCGGCTCATAACCGGTCGGTCCTAGGTTCGAGTCCTAGATGGTCCACCAGGAAAAACCTCATCCGAACAGGGTGAGGTTTTTCAGTTATGATTGCCTTTCGGCAAGTTATGAGTTATGAGATGCTTCGCATCGTTATGGTTGGCTTCGCCAAGTTAAAAGTAAGAGGGCAATCATATCATAACTTTTGCGACAGCAAAATCATAACGGCGAGCCATGCGAGTCTCATAGCTGTAAACGTTGTAAGGTTCAACTTTCGTTAAACATGCTCCACCAGGAAAAACCTCATCCTGTTAGAACGTCACTCTAAAGGACAGTTTTCAAAAAATACGGTATATCTCGAAAGAGGTATGCCGTATTTCTGCATTTATGACCACAAATGCAGTGCTTGTCAGGAAAATTGACAAGTCATAGATGAACAATAGAAAAGCCTCCCTTGTTCATACACAAGGGAGGCTTTTAACAATCGGCATACAAATATTTTTCGACAAATTAGAATTTGATAATCGTTATATAATATTTTCTGTTTTTAACCTCAATAAATAAAACTGCTTCAACCATTCCGGCTGTTCTTCAAGAGTATCCTGCAATTTTTGTAGTGTTCTTTTTCCAATGCGTCTATCTAATACCGCAAACATTCTAGCAATTGGATGACTTGAAAAAATGCTCTCCTGTATGTCTTGATTGCGATATATTTCTAAAGCTTCGCAAAATTCCTCATCCGTATATTCTGTACGTTGATTTATGGGATGTTTCTCCAACAATGTCCAAAACTCAGCCCAGTATTCACCAATACCGCTTGGGTTAGCATTTTTCGTATATCCACTATCAATAAAATAGGTATTCACGGTTTCCCAAGAGAAACGCTTTACTTGCTCACCATTTATGCAAACCTCAAAAATACGACAACCGTCCATTCCTACGTATGTGGTACAACCATATCTTAATTTGCCTTGTAATGAATTGGCAAGCATATCC
>JAZSBB010000077.1:0-15554 GCA_045602185.1 Eubacteriales bacterium | reverse complement strand
GTCGTTTTTTGAGTTAAAGCAAATATTTGTTTGCATTTTGGCATTTTTTCACAAGGATTGCCATTTTTTGTTAATTATTTTCTTTAGTGAAATTGAGCAGTCCTCCTGCAAGGAGAATACTGCGCTGACGCTCGGTAAGATTGAGATTAAGCTCAGCCTTAACACCTGCGGTTCTGTCAACGAGAACTGCGGTATCAGCACCTCTAACGGCATCGGCAAATCCCTCAATGTAAATATCGTCACCCTGATTTATCCTGTCGTAATCGGCCTCGTTTTTGAGAGTCAAGGGAACTATTCCGAAATTTATAAGGTTTGCAACGTGTATTCTGGCAAACGACTTTGCAATTACCGCCTTTATTCCAAGAGAAAGAGGAACGAGCGCAGCGTGCTCTCTTGACGAGCCCTGACCGTAATTCTGTCCTCCCAAAATTACGCCGCCGCCCATAGCCTTAGCTCTGTTCGGAAACTCCTTATCGCATACGGTGAAGCAAAACTCGGAGAGCTTAGGCACGTTTGAACGGAAGGGCAAAATCTTTGCGCCAGCAGGCATAATATGGTCGGTTGTGATATTGTCGCCAACCTTGAGAACGAGAGTCGTATCGAGGTTCTTATCGGGAACCTTTCCTATGGGAATGGGCTTTATGTTGGGGCCTCTTTCCACGGTGAGATTTTTAGCTTCCTCGGGCAAGGCAGGCATAACGATAAGATTGTCGTTTATAACGTAGCTCTGCGGAAGGGTTATTTCGGGAGCCTTTCCAAGAGAGGTGGGGTCAACGAAAACACCGGCAATAGCAGATGCTGCGGCAGTTTCGGGAGACACGAGGTAAACCTCTGCGTCCGCAGTGCCGCTTCTCGCAAGGAAATTACGGTTAAACGTACGAAGGCTGACTCCCTTGGATTTAGGCGAAAATCCCATACCGATACAAGGGCCGCAGGCGCACTCAAGGATTCTTGCGCCAGACTCTATAAGAGATGCAAGAGCGCCGCACTCGGCAAGCATAGTATATACCTGCTTTGAGCCGGGAGAAATCGAAAGCGAAACGTCCGGATGCACCGTTTTTCCTTTAAGCATAGCCGCAACGGTCAGCATATCAAGAATAGACGAATTAGTGCAGGAGCCTATGCACACCTGGTCAATCTTTTTACCCGCAAGACTTGACACAGGTCGCACGTTATCGGGGCTGTGAGGACAAGCCGCAAGGGGTGTGAGAGTCGAAAGGTCGATAGTGTATTCCGCATCGTAAACGGCGTCTGCATCGGCAGAAAGCGGGGTGTAGTCACTCTCTCTGCCCTGAGCCCTCAAAAATGCGAGAGTGTTTTCGTCAGAGGGGAAAAGCGAGCTGGTAGCACCAAGCTCAGCGCCCATATTCGTTATGGTAGCCCTTTGCTGAACAGACAGACATTTTACTCCCTCTCCGCCGTATTCGACAACTGAGCCGACACCGCCCTTTACACCGAGAAGCCTCAGAACCTCAAGAATAATATCCTTTGCGGAAACGTAATCGGGAAGCGAGCCGACAAGATTTATATGGATTATTTCCGGCATTGTTATATAGTACGCGCCGCCGCCCATAGCCACGGCAACGTCAAGGCCGCCGGCTCCCATACCGAGCATTCCTATGCCTCCGGCGGTGGGAGTATGGCTGTCAGAGCCTATGAGAGTCTTTCCCGGCACCGCAAATCTTTCAAGATGAACCTGGTGGCAGATGCCGTTTCCGGGGCGTGAAAATCTGATACCGTGCTTGGCTGTTACGGTCTGAATATATCTGTGGTCGTCTGCGTTTTCAAATCCCGCCTGCAAGGTATTGTGGTCGATATAAGCAACCGACAGCTCGGTTTTAACCCTCTCGGTTCCCATAGCCTCAAACTGAAGATAAGCCATAGTACCCGTGGCGTCCTGAGTAAGAGTCTGCGCTATTCTGAGTCCAACCTCAGAGCCGGCCTTCATTTCACCGGATACGAGGTGATTTTTAATGATTTTCTGTGTTATGGTAAGTCCCATTTTTTCTCCTTTCAAAGTGCGACAAGCATATTTTCGAGCGCACGCTCTATGTGTAAAGAGGTAAGCTTGTCGGCAAGCTCTCCGTTTTTCGAAGCAATAGCCTCGTATATTTCTCTATGCTCGGTAACCGATTTTTCCAGCCGTCCCGGCACGGAAAGCGAAAGCTTGCGATAGGTTTTTATTTTTCTGTGAAGCTCGGAAAGCGTTTTGCAAAGCAATCTGTTTCCGGTTTCCCTATATATAGTTTCGTGAAATTCGGAATCCAGCTCCTTTAATTTTTCCGCATCCTGCTTCTTTATATAAAATTCCGAAAGCTCAACGAAATCCGAAAGGTTTTTTAACCCCTCGTGCGATATTTTTTCTGCGGCAAGGAATGACGCAAGTCCCTCAAGACGCATTCTGATACGGTATATATCAATCAGGTCGTCCTTTGTTATTCCAACGACAACGGCGCCCTTATTTGCCGCCGACTCAACCAGTCCGTCCTCGGCAAGTCTTGCCAGAGCTGCCCGAACCGGCGTTCTGCTCACCCTGAGTCTTTCCGAAAGAGCGCTTTCTCCGAGCGCAGTACCCCGTGTGAGCTTTCCCGTTAAAATTTCTTCTTCAAGAGAGGAAAAAACCTGCTCCTCAAGAGAAAGAAGCTTGCTGTCTATTTTCATTTTTGCGCCTCTGAATCTTTGAAATCGGAGGTAAATGAATTGACTATGTTTTCCAGCTCATCCTCACCCATAAGAGTAGTTCTTCCGTCAGCGTATTCACTGTCGATAGCCGCCTTTACCTTTATAACGATATCATCGTGCTTTGTGACCTCTCTGCATTTCGGGAGCTTGTAATGGTTATTTATCCAGTAGGCAACCCCGGCAAGTCCCGAGGTGTTCGAAATAGCAACTTCGGCAGGCTTACCAAGAATTTTTCCGGTATCGAAAATGTTGTATATCTCAGCGTCCTTCATAAGTCCGTCAGCGTGTATTCCCGCTCTGGTAATGTTGAAATTATCGCCGACAAAGGGCGTCATAGGCGGAATTTCGTAGCCGATATCCTTTTTGTAGAAATCTGCTATTTCGGTTATTACGGTGGGGTCCATTCCGTTGAAATCTCCGGTAATCGCAGCATACTGAATAACCATAGCCTCAAGAGGAATATTACCAGTTCTCTCGCCTATTCCGAGAAGCGAGGTGTTTACTGCAGAAGCGCCGTAAAGCCAAGCAGCAACGGCATTGTCAACTCCGTGATAGAAGTCGTTATGGCCGTGCCATTCAAGCATATCCGAGGGAACGTCAGCGTAATGCCTCAAGCCGTAAACTATGCCGGGAACGCTTCGGGGAAGCGCAACGCCGGGGTAAGAAACTCCGTAGCCCATAGTATCGCACATACGGATTTTAACCGGGATATTTGCCTCTCTGGAAAGCTCGTTAAGCTCGTTAACAAAAGGAACCACGAAGCCGTAAAAATCCGCACGGGTTATATCCTCAAGGTGACATCTGGGGCGTATTCCCGCATCGAAGGCACTCTTGACAACTCCGAGATAATGGTCCAAAGCCTCTTTTCTCGAAAGTCCGAGCTTTTTGAAAATATGATAATCTGAGCAGGAAACAAGAATACCCGTTTCCTTTATTCCTATATCCTTAACGAGGTGGAAATCTTCCTTCTTCGCTCTTATCCAGGTCGTTATTTCCGGGAACTCGTATCCGAGCGCCATACACCTTTCGACAGCCTCTCTGTCCTTTTGCGTATAAACGAAAAATTCGCTCTGCCTGATAATTCCGTTCTTGCCGCCAAGACGGCTGAGCATTTTATAAAGCTCTACGATTTGCTCTGCCGTGTAGGGTGCTCTCGACTGCTGACCGTCTCTGAAGGTGGTGTCGGTTATCCATATCTCCTCGGGCATAGCCAGGGGCACACGGCGGTGATTGAAGGCGATTTTCGGAATTCCGTCATAAGGATATATCTCCCTATACAAATTCGGTTCTTCCACGTCCTGAAGCGAATATTTGTACTGAGATTGCTCTAAAAGATTACTGTGTCTGTTCTTTGAAATCATAACTTTTCCTTCCTTTCGGGTGGATTGTATTCTTGTATACAATTTTGTATATTATAACACAGAGGCGTACTTTTGTCAATAGAAGAAACGTTTTTTTAAAAAATGTTTGCTATTTTTTAGTAAAAGCTTGTATCTTTTTGATAAAGTTTACTTGTCTTCTTACTTTTCTCAAGGTGAAAAACTCGTTTTCGCAACATTTTAAAAACGGATTGGACCGTTTTGCCAAGTGACACGGCAAATTTTAAAATTTTCTTTTAAAAAAATGAAATACGATTGACACGGGGAGAAAAAGGTGATAAAATATACTAGCGATATTTCGTGAAGTTTCAAAAAATAACAGAGGTAACGGTATGTCAGACAAGGAAAAACGAGTCCACCAAGAATATATAAGAGTCGTTCCCGGCGCAAAAACTGCCGTTCTTTGTGTTCACGGAATAACGAACACTCCTTTGATATTCAACGGCATTTTGCCCCTGATTCCCGACAACGTTTCGATATACAATATTCTTCTTGACGGACACGCAAAGGCGAACCGTGAGTTTTCAAAAACCTCAATGAAGAAATGGAAGGCGCAGGTGCGTGCGAAATTTTTGGAGCTTTCCGAAAAATACGAGCAGATAATTCTCACCTCTCATTCTATGGGCGCATTTTTTTGCATTGAAAACGCAGTCCTCAATCCCGAAAAGGTAAAAGCTATGTTTATCATTTCGGCGCCTATGAGAACCTTTCTTTCCTGGACGTCAATAAAGCTTGTTTTGAAGGTCCTTTTTGAGAAAATTGACGATGAAAAGCCGCTTGAGCACGCTGCAAGAATAGGATTTTCTATGCAGCCAACGAAGAAAATATGGACGCTTATTCCGTGGATTCCCAAATTCCTCGCATTTCTTCCCGAATCGAAAAGATGCAGAGCCTTGGCAAGACAACTAAAGGTTCCGACTACCGTTTTCCATTCCGTCCACGATGAATTAACCAAGAAAAGCTCGTCAAACTGCTTTAAAAATCAGGAATACATTAACCTGACTATGCTCCCGAAATCCTATCATCAGTGGTGGGACGAGGAGGAATACAAAATGATTCAGGACTCCTACGCCTCGCTTTTTAAGGAAGAGGGCGAAAAAAAATAATTTAAAGCAAAAGCCATTCAAATCGGCAAAAAACAGAAAAGCCTTAGCGTAGTATTTGACCTCTCAAATACCCTAACGGCAAATTCCATATATAAAAAAGAGAGAACGAAACCGATATGTCTCAAAAAGCGATTTGCCTTTTGGGAAATATCAACCGTCCTCTCTTTTTTGCGTTTTTTATCTCGCCAAAGGCGAAATAACTGCAAAGGATATAACTCCCTATGCCACCGTGTATCCTGCTTTCGTTATTGCCTCGGTCAGCGCCGAATCTGCAACATCTTTCGTAAGAGTTACGGTTACCTTGCCCTCCTTATGACTTGCGAGCGCACTCTCCACGCCGTCAATAGACACAAGCGCCGCTTGTACGTGCGCCTCGCAGTGCGGACACATCATACCCTCAACCTTAAACACCTTGGTCATTTTTAAATTTTTCTCCTTTTTCGTTTTCTTGCCGAATATATTTTTTATGTTAAGACTCAATGCGTTCATAACCACCGAAAAGCTGGAAAGGCTCATAGCAAGAGCGCCGAACATAGGCGTAAGCTCCCAGCCAAAAAGCGCAATAAACGCTCCCGCCGCAAGCGGTATTCCCAGACCGTTGTAAATAAACGCCCAGAAAAGATTTTGATGAATAACGCTAAGCGTACGCCGACTCAGCTTTATGGCATCGGCAAGAGAGGAAATGCCCGAATGTATCAAAACCACCTCGGCGCTCTCGATAGCAATATCAGTTCCCTTGCCTATCGCAATTCCTATATCCGCCTCGGCCAGCGCAGGAGCATCGTTTATTCCGTCACCCACCATAGCCACGGCTCCCTCTTCTTTAAGCTTTGCTATAGCCTCTGCCTTCATTTCTGGAAGAACGCCCGCAATAACCGAATCAACGCCTGCCTCTCTGCCTATTCTGAGAGCCGTTCTCTCGTTATCTCCCGTGAGCATAACGGTTTTTATGCCCATAGCTTTAAGCTCTGCAACAGCCTCGAAGCTTCCCTCTGAAAGCTTATCGTAAATAGCTATAATTCCGAAAAATCTCTCCCCAAGCGTGAAAAACAGCGGAGTTTTGCCCTCGTCTGCAAGTCGTTCGTAATCGTTCTTTGCCGTAGGCGGAAGCGTGAATTTTTCATTTATGAATGCGTAGCTTCCTCCGTAGGCTCTCTCGCCTCCTATAACGGCGGTAACGCCGCTTCCCAAAATTGCCGAGAAGGACTCGGCGTCTGATGCAAAAGCTCCCCGTTTTCTTGCGTATTCAACTATAGCGAGCGCCAGAGGATGCTCGCTTTTCTGCTCAAGACTCATCGAAAGAGAGATAAGCTCCTCCTCCGAGGCAGAGTAAGGTATTATCTCGCCGACCTGCATTTTTCCGGTTGTCAGCGTCCCCGTTTTGTCTAACGCAACGGCGCTTACCCTGCCAAGTCTTTCAAGTGCAGCCGCATTTTTGAAAAGTATTCCTCTCCTCGCTCCTATTCCACTGCCTACCATTATAGCAACCGGAGTCGCAAGTCCAAGCGCACAAGGACAGCTTATAACCAAAACCGAAATTCCTCTTTCAAGAGCATAACCCAAACTATTGTTTACAAAAAGCCATGTAACTACAGTCAAGGCTGCAACAATCAGGACAGCGGGAACGAAAACTGCTGCCACACGGTCCGCCGCCTTTGCTATAGGCGCTTTGCTTGACGAGGCCTCCGACACTATTTTTATAACCTTCGCCATTGCCGTGTCCTCTCCGACCTTGGTTGCTCGGCATCTTAGGCTTCCGCAGGTATTTATAGACGATGCGTACACCGCCGAGCCCACGGTCTTTTCAGAAGGAACGCTTTCTCCGGTGAGCGCCGACTCGTCCACTGCGCTCTCTCCCGAAATAACGACTCCGTCAAGCGCTATTCTCTCGCCCGGACGAACTATAAACTCGTCTCCGACAACGGCAAATCTCGACTCTATCAGAGTTTCCTTTCCTTCTCTCACAACGCTTACCGTTTCCGGCGTCAGCTTCATAAGAGAGTTAAGCGCAGAGGTCGTTTTGCCCTTAGCGATAGACTCAAGCAGCTTTCCTAGCGTAATAAGCGTGACTATCATAGCCGCCGACTCGAAATAAAGCTCGCTAAGATAACGCTTCCCGTCCCCCTCAGCGCCAAGCATTACGAAAAGAATATACACGCTCCAAAGAAACGAAACGCCAGAGCCGAGCGCAACCAGCGTATCCATATTCGGCGCTCGGTTTATGACCGCCCGGACACCGCTGATAAAGAATCTTTGATTTATAACTAAAACCGCAGAGCTTAGAATAAGCATAAGAAGGGCAGAAGCCGAGGGATTTTCTGCGAAATACTCAGGCATAGGAAAATCCCACATAACCTGACCCATAGAAACGTACATCAGTAAAAGTAATATCGAAGCAGAAAAAATCAGACGCAAAAGCACTTTTTTTCTTTCGCTATCCATAGGACCGTAGCCCTCTGCTTTCTTTTCGGAATCTGTGCCTATTCCGTAGCCTGCCGCTATAACCGCATCTATAATTTTTTGTCTCTCACCGCCCTCGGTGCGCATATCCCCGGTAAGCAAATTTACCTCGCAAAAGGAAACGCCCTCAACTTTTAAAACCGCCATTTCAACCCTGGCAGAGCAAGCGGCGCAGCTCATACCGGTAACCTTAAATTTTTCCATAAGAATTTTCTTGACGGCTTATTTCATAAGCTTATAAACCGCATCAAGAAGGTCTTCGACCGTTTCCTCCTTTCCGTTTCTGATATCCTCGCAAACGCAGGTTTTTATATGATTTGCAAGAACCTCCCTCGCAAATGCGCAGAGAGCCGAATTAATAGCCGAAACCTGATTCAAAACGTCCGTGCAGTAAGCATCTGCTTCGAGCATTCCGCGCACGCCCCTGACCTGACCTTCTATTCTGGAAAGTCTGTTTGTCAGCGAGCGAAGCTCTGCCTCATTTCTCTTTTTGGTTCTGCATTTCTCGCATATCTTGTCTTCCATTGTTTTTTCTCCTTAGCGTTGCAGTCTTATACCTTATACGCTCTGCCCCGTGTCATATAATTATCTCCGTTTTGTATCTATTATATACTCCCAGGGGGTATTTTGTCAAGAAAAATCCGCATTTTTGCCCAAAAAGCGTAGACACCCCCAAAAAGCATTATTTAAAACGGAGAAAACGGCAGAAGCTCTTTTTAAATCGGTGCTTCTGCCGTTAAAATTTATCTGTTTTTGGGTTCGTTTTTTATGCTGCGTGCTTTCTTCTGTGCATTCTCTGGAAGAATTTTACGCACTCAACTATTGGAATAACCAGAACGCCGAGTCCGATAGCGATAAGATACTCAACTATTCCTACTGCGGTGAAATTAAACGCAGAGGCAAGGAAGGGAATCTCGCATACGAGCGTAGTGAGAACGAGCGAGGCAAGTCCTGCAATAAGCAAGGTCTTATTCTGAGAGCCGAGTCTGAATATACTTTCTCGTGACGAGCGCATATTAAGGCTATGGAATATTTCAGCCATCGAAAGCGTGAGGAACGCCATTGTAACGCCGTGAGAAAAATCTCCGATTCCGAAGGCAATATTTTCCTCTGCCGCCTGAATATAAGAGCCTATAAAATAGGATATCAGCGTAAGCGCCGCAACCATAAAGCCCTGATAAGCAACGTCATATCCCATACCGCCGGAGAATATTCCCGCCTTACTGTCTCTCGGCTTTCTTCTCATAATGTTCGGCTCAGCCTTTTCCATTCCGAGCGCGAGCGCCGGGAAGCAGTCGGTTACGAGATTTATCCAAAGCAGGTGAACGGGAGCAAGAATCGTAAATCCGAGTATTGACGCCACGAAAACCGCTATAACCTCGCTCATATTCGAGCCGAGAAGGAACTGAATAGCCTTGCGGATATTGTCGTAAATGCGTCTGCCTTCCTCGACAGCGCCTACGATTGTTGCGAAATTGTCATCACTGAGAACCATATCCGCAACGTTTTTGGTAACGTCAGTTCCCGTGATACCCATTCCAACGCCGATATCGGCGCTTTTTATAGAGGGCGCATCGTTTACACCGTCACCGGTCATAGCGGTAACGTAGCCGGCATTTTTCCAAGCGGTAACTATTCTCGTCTTATGCTCCGGCTGAACTCTTGCGTAAACGCTTATATTACGGAACCTTTCCTCAAATTCCGCATCACTCATTTCGCTAAGCTCAGAGCCCGTGATTGCATAGGTTTCTTCGGTTATTATACCAAGCTCCTTGGCGATTGCCGTTGCAGTGTCTATATGGTCGCCGGTTATCATTATGGGGCGTATTCCTGCGCCCTTGCACTCAACGATAGCCGCTTTTACCTCGGGGCGCACGGGGTCAATCATTCCCGAAAGACCGACAAAGGTCATATCACGTTCAAGCTCTGAGGGCTCGTAGCTCTCGGGCTTATCGGCGTAACGCCTCTCTGCCATAGCCAGAACACGCAGCGCCTTATCAGCCATATTTTTGTTAGCGGCAAGGATTTCGTTTTTGTATTCCTCGGTCATAGGAAGACGCTCGCCCCCCTTTATATAGTGAGTGCATCTGTCTATAACCACGTCAGGAGCGCCCTTCGTATATTGCACGAATGCGCCGTTATCCGTGTGAACGGTGGACATCATTTTTCTTGCCGAGTCAAACGGAGCCTCTCCTATACGGCAAAGCCTTTCGGAAAGCTCCTTCTTTTTAAGACCTATACGGTAGGCCCAGGCAACCAGCGCAGCCTCTGTAGGCTCACCGGTAACGTTGCCCTCGTCATCTATAGCGGCATCGTTGCAAAGCGCCATACCCGTGGCGAGCTGCTGCTCGTTTTCAGCAAAGAAATCCACTACGGTCATCTTGTTTTGGGTAAGTGTTCCCGTTTTGTCAGAGCAGATTATCTGAGCGCAGCCAAGCGTTTCAACGGCGGTAAGACGGCGTATAATAGCGTTTCTCTTAGACATATTAGTAACGCCTATCGAAAGAACGACCGTAACCACTGCCGCAAGGCCCTCGGGTATTGCCGCCACGGCAAGAGAAACCGCCGCCATAAAGGAATCAAGAACGGTGTCAAAGCCGAAATCGCCGCCTGCACGTATAAGCTTTACGCCGAATACGGCAACGCAAATTCCGAGAACTATATAGGTGAGTATTTTGGAAAGCTGAGAAAGCTTTATCTGCAAAGGCGTTTTGCCTTCCTTTGCGGTTTGCAGAGCGTTTGCAATCTTACCCATTTCGGTATCCATACCGGTAGCGGTAATAACCGCAATTCCACGTCCGTAAACAACGGTGCTTCCCATATAGAGCATATTTTTACGGTCACCGAGCGGAACCTCAGCCTTTCCGTCCTCAAGGTTTATTATGTTAATAAACTTGTTAACAGGTACGGATTCGCCGGTGAGCGCTGCCTCCTCGGCCTTCAGACTTGCGCTTTCGATTATCCTTGCGTCCGCAGGAACAGCATCTCCCGCCTCAAGCAAAATGATATCTCCGCAAACCAGCTCCTCGCTGGGAACTATCCTGACTATTCCGTCACGCATTACCTTTGACTTTGCTGCTGACATTTTTTGCAGCGCCTCAATAGCCTTCTCCGCCTTGCTCTCCTGATAAACACCGAGAACTGCGTTAATAATAACAACGGCAAGAATTATGATAACGTCTGCAAAGCCCTCGCCCTCGCTTACGGCAAGAATACCGCTGACAAGAGCCGCTGCGAGCAGTATTATTATCATAGGGTCGCACAGCTGCTCGAGAAATTTTACGAAAATCGACTTTCCCTTCGCTTCGGCGAGTTTATTTCTTCCGCCCTCGTTCAGCCTTTTTTCCGCCTCTGCGGAAGAAAGACCGTTTTTGTCTGTTCCGAGCTTTTCGAGAACAGCTTCGTTTTCTTCGAGATAATACCTCATAGTACTTCCTTTCTTGGCCGGAAACTATACGAGTCCGTATGCGCCGGCATTATTCTCTGTCTTTTTATACTATTTTATGAAAAAAAGACCTATGCATACCAAACTTTATACGCATAGGTCAAATATTTTTCAAAAACAGACTCACGGTATAGCGTTTGGCATATACGAGTCTGGCAATTTAAAGCAAGCCAGGCGAAACATCGCCGGAGCTGTTGACTTGCTACGCAAAAAATGCGCTTACTACTCCCTCTTAACAAAGGTTATTTTAACACTGTTTTCCGGTTTTGTCAATATTTTGGGGCTAAATTTAATGTTTATTCACAAACTGCGCCTAAGAAAAGAGATTTTCGTGTCGCTAAAGCAAAATACGGACATCAATAACGAATAGTGTCAATATTCGTAATTTAAGATATTCTCAATAACCTCTTTGCTTCTTTCGTAAAGCTCCTCGTTATCCTTTTTGTTAAAGTGAGCGGACACTGCGCTCATTGAGCGAAGCGCAACCACCGTATCGTCAGGCATTTCCGAAAGACCGGGAAGCTTTCCGAAATCAAGACTGTTAAGATATATAGCGGAGTCGTCAAGATAGCTCACGCTCCCCCCTTTTTCCACGAAGGACTCAAGCGGAACGAATATTTTAACTCCCTCTACAACCTTATAGGCATTGTAAAGCGACTCGGACAAAATGCATACGTAATATTCACTGTATAGCACTTTCTCCTTAAAGATTTGGTTGTTTTCAACCAGCACGGAAAGATTTATTTCCTCGACCTCTTCTCCATTAGCCTTTTTCTCGGCGATTTCTTCTTCTATCTTCAGTATTTCGTCATTTGAAAGCATATAAAGCGCCTCAAGCGAAATATTAACGCTTCCGTCTTCGTCAAAATCCCTGACCGCCTCGCTAAGCGATTTTTGCACCTTAGTATATTCCTGAACGTCATTCTCAAGCCTTATCGACTTGATATCTCTTTGCCCTGCGTACATAATATACACGTCAACGGATTCCTTCGAGCACATCTGAATCGAACACACAAGCACCGCTATGATAACGAATATCGCAGCCAGGGTATGCCACTTGTAATGATAAAAATAGTTTTCGAGCCACCCGGCAAAGCGTCCTTTTTTCAGCTTCATTCCGCCGTCTTCGCCCAAGTCGAATTTTCCATCATTCATTTACTGTTATTCCTTTTCTTAATAATTGTAATAGTGAATAAATTTGAGAGCTTACAGCTCAACAGTCCTGCAACGCCTCGCTTTTTCTATTTTATCATTAAACTGTTACAAAGTAAATAGTAAACTCATATTTTGTACGACTATTTTATAAAGCAAATTCTGCCTCTGCTCCCAAAACAAGCATAAAGCTCCTTTACACGTAAAAAAGAACTGTGATTTGACACGGTAAAAGCACCGTTTCACAGCTCTTTTTTGCGTACTTATATTTTAGTTAGTTATTAAACCTCGGGCTTCATAGTGGGGAACAGCAAAACGTCCCTGATAGACGCCGAATCGGTAAGGAGCATAACGAGTCTGTCAACTCCAAACCCCAGGCCGCCCGTGGGGGGCATACCGTATTCAAGGGCGGTTACGAAATCGTAATCAACCTCGGCACGACAGCCCGGCTCCTCACGTCTTTTTATTTCAACCTGACGCTCGAATCTTTCCTTTTGGTCGATGGGGTCGTTAAGCTCGGAGAAGGCGTTTCCAAACTCCGTGCAGTTTATGAAATACTCAAATCTCTCGGTAAAGAGGGGATTTTCCGGCTTTCTCTTTGCAAGAGGGCTGTTCTCAACGGGATAATCGTAAATGAAGGTGGGCTGAACGAGCTTATCCTCAACGTAAGCATCAAAAAATTCTACGAGAACCGTGCCCCGTGTCGCATTTTCGGGAACTTCAACGTGCTTTTCCTTCGCTGCGTCTCTTGCGTCCTCGTCATTTTTCCAGTCGTTGTAATCAACACCCGCATACTTTTTGACCGCCTCTACCATAGTGAGTCTTTCCCAGTTGCCAAGGTCGATTTCAATGCCCTGATATGTGATTTTCGTATCCTTGCATATCTCAACCGCAAGCTTTTTATACAGCTCTTCTACGAGGTCCATCATTCCGTAGTAGTCGGTGTATGCCTGATAAAGCTCTATCGTGGTAAATTCAGGATTGTGCTTTGTGTCCATTCCCTCATTTCTGAAAATTCTTCCGACCTCGTAAACACGGTTCATTCCGCCTACGATAAGTCTTTTTAAGTAAAGCTCAGTTTCGATACGAAGGTACATATCGATATCAAGAGTGTTATGGTGAGTGATAAACGGACGTGCGGACGCTCCTATCTCGAGCGGAACGAGAATGGGTGTATCAACCTCCAAAAATCCCTTTGAGTCAAGATACTCTCTTATAACCTTGAGTATCTTCGAGCGCTTTATAAAGGTGTCCTTAACCTCGGGATTTGCGATAAGGTCAACGTATCTCTGCCTGTATCTCTGCTCAAGATTTGTGAGTCCGTGGAATTTTTCGGGCAGGGGAAGAAGCGATTTTGCAAGAAGAACCGCACTCTTTGCGTGAACGGATATCTCACCGGTACGTGTGCGGAAAAGGGAGCCTTCAACTCCGATTATATCGCCTATATCCCATTTCTTAAAGCTTTGATATTCCTCGTCTCCAAGGTCGTCTCTTGAAACGTAGAGCTGGATTTTTCCCTCTCCGTCAAGAAGGTGGGCGAATGACGCCTTTCCCATAACACGCCTTGCAACCATTCTGCCGGCAATTCTGACGGTTATGCTCTCGCCCTCGGCCAACGTTGCTTCCTTCTCGGAAAACTCACGGATAGCCTCTACGCTGGAATAGGTAACGTCATATTTCGTTATCTCAAAAGGGTTTTTCCCTGCCTCAACAAGTCCTGCAAGCTTCTCTCTGCGGACGACCAGCTCGCTTGTTGAATTCTGCTGTACGTTATTTTCGTTTGCCATTTTTTGACGTCCTTTCGATATTATTCCTTAGCTCTTGAAACCTTTTTCACAACTAGGTGCTGCTCTCTCGCTCCCATAACGACAACCTCGTCACCCGCTCTTGCTCCGAGAAGGGCGGCGCCGATGGGGGAGGAATCCGAAATCTTTCCGTTTTGGGGGTCCGTTTCATAAGAGCCTACTATGTGATAGGTAAAATCCTTGTTACGCTCTTTGTTATGAAGCTCTACTATAGAGCCAACGCTGATTACCGACTCGTCTATCTGCGACTCGTCAATTACCTTGGCGTTTGCTATCATTTCTTTAAGCTCGGCTATGCGAGCGTGTATTTTGCCCTGCTCCGATTTAGCCTCGTCATACTCGCTGTTCTCAGAAAGGTCGCCGAAGGCACGGGCGGTTGAAATGTCCTTTTTATTTTCCTCAACCTTTACGTTTACGAGGTAATCAAGCTCGTCTTGCAGAGCCTTGAAGCCTTGCGGGGTGTAGGTCTTTGTTTCTGGCATTTTCTTTTATCTCCTAAAAGTATATTTATTTTAATTAATTTATTTCGAAATCATAAGCCCGGCATAGCTGAAAGCCTCTCTCCGCTGAGCTGCGGCGCCGGTTACCTTTACCGTTGGATGTATTCCCTCTCCGTCAAAATTTTTGGCTGACGGCGGGTAATAATACGCAACCGTGAGGGTTATTGCGGATTTATCCGAGAGTCTGTAAGAGGTCTGCATAACCCCTTTTCCGTAGGTTTTTTCTCCGACTACCGTTATATCAAAATGGCCAAGAGCGCCAATATCTCTCATTCCCGCCAAAAAAAGCTCGGACGCCGAGGCGGACATTCCGTTACATATTATGACGGTCGGCAGAAAAAAGCTATGCCCGTCATCAGCTATATACGCATCATCGTAGTCGTTGGAAAAGGAAGCGAGCGTCATACCGTCCGGCGCTATATAATCAAGCATATTCACTACCGATTCAAGATATCCGCCGCCGTTATCTCTCACGTCATAAATAATCGCAAGAGCTCCGTTTTCCTTCATATAATCTATCGCTTCGGCAAAAAGCTCGTCTGTGTTTGCCTTAAACGAATTTATATCTATATATCCTATTTTATTTTCATTTATATAGTAATCCACCGAGCTATCGACAACCGCCGCCCTCTTTATTCTGAAATCAAGCTCCTCGCCGCCTCGCTTCACGGTAACGGTTACGTAAGTGCCCTTCTCTCCCGAAATTTTTTCAAGAGCCATATCGTATCCGATTTGAGCGGTTCTTTCGCCGTCAACGGCAACTATAATATCACCCTCTAAAATTCCCGCAGCCTCCGCCGGAGAGTTTTTAATAGGCTCGGTAACCGTGATAGTATCCTCAGCCTTGGAATAGACAACCCGAACGCCGATACCAACAAAGGTTCCGCTCATATTTCCGGTATATTTTTGATACTGCTCGCTCGTGCGGTAAAAGGAATACGGGTCGCCTATAGCTAGAACGTATGCGCTTATGACGGAGTCCGTAACCTTTTCGGAATCGGAAAGGTCGATTTTATCGTAATCCT
>JAZSBB010000076.1:0-11460 GCA_045602185.1 Eubacteriales bacterium | reverse complement strand
ACGAAAATGCTGGCTTCAAATTTAAAAAGACTCAGACGGGAGCGCAAATTGACGCTTGAAGATATAGCGGCTGCGCTCGGAACCTCAAAGCAAACCATTCACAGATATGAAAAGGGAATTATAACCAACATTCCGCCTGATAAGGTCAGGGCTCTTGCGGATTTTCTCGGCGTTTCTCCCGCTGAGCTTATGGGCTGGCAGGAGCTCCCCTCACTGCCCTACGCAATAGGGATTATGCCGATATCAACAAAAAGACTGCCGATACTTGGCGAAATAGCCTGCGGAGAGCCTATATACGCTGCGGAGGAGCACGAGAGCTTTGCATCGGCTGACGATGCGCTGGACGCCGATTTTTGCCTCAAGGCACACGGCGACTCTATGACCGGCGCAAGAATCTATGACGGCGATATAGTTTTCATTCGCTCTCAGAATGCTGTGGATAACGGTGAGATAGCCGCAGTTATAATAAACGATGAGGCTACGCTGAAGCGGGTTTACTACTATCCCGAGGACGAAAAGCTCGTGCTTACCCCCGAAAACCCAAAATACGCTCCTCTCGTTTATATAGGCGGGGAGCTTGAAAACATAAAGATAATAGGAAAGGCGGTCGCTTTTCAAAGCTCCGTTATATAGACGGACGCAAAAAAGCTAAACGCTCTTTGACTTATCTTTTCTAAACAAAACATAAAAAAGCAAAAAAGAGAGGACGTTTCCGATATGAGCCGCAAAAGCAATACGCTTTTGGGTTCATTTCAGATTCGTTCTCTCTTTGTGCTTTTAGGTATTTTCCGTTAATTTTTTAATAATCAGTTTTCAATGCTTCCCTGAACGGTTTTGCTGTTTCCCCAAGGGAAAAATCTTGCGCCGAGGAGCTTTAAGACGGCCTCAGTGTAGAAGAAATCGCCGTAGATTATCGAGATGTGAACGCCAGCATTTTCAAGCGTTAAGCCCTCGATGGGATAACGAACCGTTCCGTAATCGAGAAGATGGTCGTTTTCGGGGTCGTAGTTAGCGAATTTCTTATCCATCGCACGAAGGATATTGATTGCGGCATTCATATACATACCGCCCTCGTTTTCGGGAAGAAGCTTAGCAAGCTCGATAAGGCCGCACGCCGTACAAGCGCCTGCGGTAGAGTCGTAATATACCGGCTCTGCGGGAGCTCTGAAATCTACTCTGGGAAGCCAGTCGTCACAGCAGTTTGCGATAAAGTAGTTTGCTACTCTCTTAGCCGCATTGAGATATTTCTCGTCCTTCAGGTTCATATAAGCGATTACCAAGCCGTAGACCGCCCAAGCCTGACCACGTGACCAAGATGAGCCGACCTCATAGCCCTGACCGCCGTAAGTTTCAAGAACGGTATTCTTTTCTCTGTCGTGCGTCAATCTGTGAATTACCGAGCCATCAGGACGGAGGTGGTCGTTTATAGCCATTTCAACGTGAGCTCTTGCAACTCTTAAAAATCTATCGTTCTCACACTGCTCTGACGCCCAGTAAAGAAGGGGCAGGTTCATAAGACAGTCAATGATAGAGTCGTTGCGAACGCCTTCGCCGTTCCAAGCTACGATAAAGCCGTTATCGTCATTAAGAACGTAACGTGACATAAGCGAGGTTGCGGCATAGAGATTTCTTATTCTGGAATTAGGGTCACCCGTGAGGGTGTAGCTCGCTCCCGAAAGAATATGCCACATAAATCCTACGTCGTGATGAAGGGCGTCAAATTTTTTGAGTCCCTCGTCCATCAGCTCTTCGTTTTTCTTTGCGGTTTTGAGGTATTCCTCGTTCTTGGTATAGTCGTAAAGAAGCCAGTTGAGACCGCCCCAGAAGCCCGCCGTCCAGTATGTCGGGCTACTTTTTATGTGAAAACCGTTCTCATCACAGCCGTCAACTATTTTATCACGGGAACGCAGAGTCACCTTGGACATCTTTTTGTTAATTTTATCAAAGGTGCTCTTTGCCCACTCAACGTTTTCTTCAAGAAGCTGATTATAATTTTTCATTATAGATTACCTTTCGAAACAAAACTTAGGGCTGCTTGCCGAAATATGCCTGAATACCGCCGTCAACGTAAAGAATCTGGCCGTTTACAAAGTCGGACGCATTGGAAGCGAGGAATACTGCGGGGCCTGCAAGGTCCTCGGGGTCGCCCCATCTGCCTGCGGGAGTCTTAGTGTCAGTAATAAAGCTGTCAAAGGGGTGCTTTGAGCCGTCAGCCTGAGGCTCACGTAGAGGTGCCGTCTGGGGAGTTGCAATATAGCCGGGGCCGATACCGTTGCACTGAATGTTATACTGGCCGTACTCGGAAGCTATATTCCTCGTAAGCATTTTAAGACCGCCCTTTGCCGAAGCGTATGCCGAAACGGTTTCTCTGCCGAATTCGCTCATCATTGAGCAGATGTTGATTATCTTTCCGTGACCCATCTTTATCATAGTGGGGATAACCGCTTTCGATACGATAAAGGGTGCGTTAAGGTCAACGTCAATTACCTGTCTGAACTCGGAAGCCTTCATTTCTATCATAGGAATTCTCTTTATGATACCCGCATTGTTTACGAGAATATCGATATTTCCCACTTCCTTTTCAATCTGCGCTACCATTGCGTTTACCGCATCCTCGTCGGTTACGTCACATACGTAGCCCTTTGCGTCAATGCCCGCTTCCTTATAGCTATTAAGACCTTTGTCAACGAATTCCTGCTTGAGATCGTTAAATACTATCTTTGCCCCTGCGGCTGCCATTCCCTTTGCTATAGCAAAGCCGATACCGTAAGATGCTCCGGTAACGAGAGCAACCTTGCCTTCAAGGCTGAAATTTTCTGTGTAAGCCATTTGTTCTTCTCCTTATATTTCAATTAATTAATTATCTTAATTCCTTCGTTTCTATGTGGTCCATATCGGTGAATTCCTGATTCTCTCCGCACATAGCCCATATAAACGAATAATTCTTGGTTCCGACTCCGCTGTGGATTGACCAGGAGGGAGATATAACCGCCTCCTCGTTATGCATAATTATATGTCTGGTTTCCTTAGGCTCGCCCATCATATGAAATACCGCATCGTTTGCGCCCATATCGAGATAGAGGTAAACCTCCATTCTTCTGTCGTGAGTATGGCAAGGCATAGTATTCCAGTTAGAGCCGACCTCAAGCTGAGTAAGTCCCATAGCAAGCTGGCAGGACTGCATTACCTCGGGGTGTATGTACTGATTAATAACTCTCTTGTTGCAGTCTTCAACCGAGCCGCAGGGTACCTTTCTTGCCTTGGTTATATCAATCTTAACCGTGGGATAGGTCGTATGAGCCGGGCAGGACGTGATATAGAATTTTGCGGGATTTGCCTCGTCACAGCTCTTGAAGGTGAGGTCACGGTGTCCCTTTCCTACGTAAATACCGTCACGGGGATTCATTTCATACTCCTCTCCGTCAACGGTGATAATTCCCTTTCCGCCTATATTGATACAGCCAAGCTCTCTGCGCTCAAGGAAATAATCTGCCGCAAGCTCCTTGCCGGCTTCAAGCTTCAAGGTGAGCTTTATGGGCATCATACCGATAACTATAATTCTGTCGGTATGGCTATATACCATTCTTATATTGTCTTTCGTAAAGAGGTTCGCAATATGGAACTCCTCTCTGAGTCTGTCAGTAGTATAATATCTGACGTCTTTTGCATTAGAAGCGTCTCTTACTTCCATTCCTTCGTTCTCCTTTTTAATGTATTTTCCATAAACTGATATCTGTGATAGCGCTGCGAAGGAAAGCGAGCCGTCCTCCAGGCGCTGCTGCTTAAAGCCGGTAAGCTTTACGTACTCGGTTTTTCTCGGCGCAAACTCAAATTCCTGACCTTCCTTCGTGCCGACAAGGTCTATATGAATTTTCGATTTATCGGAAAATTCAAGCTCCGCTTCCTTCCAGTAGGTATCGTGCGGAAAGTCTGCGCGCAAATGTATTATTACCTTCGAAACCTCGGTTTCCGTACCGAAATGAACCTCGTATTCAAGGTCCTCTCTCAGTCCTCCGCCCCAGGAATGATAAGGATAGCAGCCGTGACCGATATTGTCCGTTACTCCGTCTATAGCGTTACGCTCGAAAAAGCACGGGTCCTCTCTGGTTACGAAATTTGCAACTGCGTGAGGAAAATATTTCGGAACGTTATGCATATCGTGAGAATTCAGGGATATATTTCTCTCACCGTAAATTTCAGCTTCAAGGGGCTCTGCGCAAAAGACTCTGTGGTCCTCTCCGTCAAAGGCTCCGGGCGCATAGCACGCATTCCTATGATAGTCAAACGGTACGGGAAATTCAAAAACGCCGTCAGGCACGTAAACGATAGACTCGCTCATAGTAGAATCAAGACGCATTTTTACAAAATCTCCGTCCGAAAGCTCTATTCGCCACTTATCACCCTTTTCGTACGCCGCCGTATAGTGAACGTCAATCTCCTCGCCGAATGCCTTGAATTTACATTCGCCGTTTTCGGATAAAAGCTTAAGTTTAAGTATAGTAATCACCTCTTTAGGAATATAATACCATATCAAAAAAAATAAATCAATAGATTTAAAAATAAATTAGCCTTCGCTTTTTAAAATTCTGCCTTTATAGACCTTGAGAAAAGTTTTTCCATCTCTTCGGTAGGGGAAGCCGAATTATATATAACGTTGTAAACCGCCTCGCATATCGGAAGCTCGACCGAATGATTCTTTGAAAGCTCGATAAGAGCCTTTACCGTAAAATATCCCTCTGCAAGTCCCGAGCATTCCTCCCCTGTTATAAGGCACTCGCCGTACTGACGGTTGTGACTGTATTTTGAAAAAACGGTAGCCTCATAGTCGCCAAGGTGGCAAAGTCCGTACACGGATAGCGGGTTACCGCCCATAGCGCCGACAAGCCTCGATATCTCTCGGGGCGCTCTTGCCATAAGCGCTCCTTTAAGAGAGGAAAGACCCAGTCCGTCTAACATTCCCGCCGCAATTCCGATAACGTTTTTCGCTGCAGCGCCTATCTCGTTTCCTATGATGTCGGTTCCGTAGTAAAAACGTATGAGTTTTCCCGAAAGCTCCTTTACCAAAAGCTCCTTGGTTTTGGCGTCCTCACTGTCTATTACCATACAGTTAGGCCTTCCTGAGTAAAATTCCTGGACGTGTCCCGGTCCGAGCCATACCGCAACGGTATTCGTTTCGTCCGCCGACTCCTTTACTATCTGCGAAAGACGCCTGCCCGTGCCGATTTCTATTCCTTTCATACACAGTATGAAAATTTTGTTTTTTACTTTATAGTCGCAAAGCGTTTCCATAAGTGAGGACAAGCCCTGCGAATCTATGGAAATAATCACGGCGTCAGCCTCCGTTACCTTATCAAGCTCGGTGACGAGAGCCACGCTTTCGGGCAGTGATATAACGCTGTTTTTTCTTGTGGAAATAAGCTCCTGCATTTTCTTTGAGCTTTGCCTTCCGTAAAGCGAAACTGTATGCCCGATAGAATCAAGATACCAGGCGATAAACGAGCCCCATCTGCCCGCTCCTATTACAAAAAATTTCATATTACTCTCCAAGTACAAGAGCCCTAAGCTCCTCTACGCTTTTTAAATAGTAATCACAGTTCTTACGCATAAAATCCTCTATTTCGGGGACGTCATATGCCCAGCCGGCAGCAGCAAAATCAACGCCTGCGCTCCTTGCCATATCGTATCCCGGCTTTAAATCGTCAACTACCAGGACGTCCTCCTTATTAAGAGAAAATCTTTTTAGTGCGTCAAGGACGGTGTACGGACTCGGCTTTCTGTTTTCAAGAGGAATATCCCAGCCGTATATATAGCTTGGCATAGGGAGAGAATTTTCTCTCCAGTCACGCTCTATATACCTTTTCAGCGAATGGGAATCAACTATTATAATACCGCCAAGCTCAGTGAATTTTTGAAGGAGCTCCCGCATTCCCTCGTACGCAGTGGGAATATGCCCCTTTACGTAATTTGCCCAGTATTTTTCTTCCTCTGCCATTTCCTCAGCGCTCATTCCTATTTCATTACGAAAAAGATGCACTACTCCGGGGTTGAAATTCTTCACGAGATAGCTGTGAAGGGTATAGTTACCTGCAATCTCGGGGCGTTTTTCTTCAAGATACTGTATAAAGCAGGGATAGTGTATCGATGCGGTGCTACTGACAACGGTATCATCGTGGTCCAAAATTAAGCATTTATATTTCATCTTTTATATCCATTATCGTAAGTTTTGGTGTAAAGAGCGATAGGTCGCTACGCTCGACAGACAAAGTCTTTCCCGAGGTGAGAAGCTCCCAAGCCTCACGGCTGCCGCCATAGGAAATCTCAGCCAGACTGTCGCAGCCCGAAAAAATATCAACGTCCTCTATCTCACGTAGAGCCTTGGGAAACGCAATCCGCAAAAGAGAAGTGCAGCCCGAAAAGGCGTCCAGCCCTATTTCCCTTACCGTTGAGGGCAGGATAAGCGAAGAAAGAGATGCGCAGCCCTTGAACGCCCGTCTGCCGATTTTTACAAGACGGGCGGGCATATCCACTAAGCAAAGACTGCGGCAGCCCTCGAAGGCAGACTCGTCTATAAGCCCCATATTTTCGGAAAGCTTAACCGACTCAAGAGAAAAGCAGGAGGAAAATGCGTTAAATTCAACCAAGGCGCAGCTATCGGGTATTACCACGTCACGCAGATTGAAGCAGAATGAGAATGCCGAGGCGCCTATCATAACCACCGACTCCGAAATATGAAGCTTTGACAGTGATGCGCAGCCCTCAAAAGCCCCCTCGCCTATTCTTTTCACTGTATCGGGTATGTTGACTGAGGCAAGTGAGGGACAAGAGGAAAACGCCTCGTCCTGTATTTCCAAAAGCCCCTCCCTCATACTGACAACCGTCAGATTCTCACAGCCCGAAAAGGCTGCCGCAGATATTATCAAAAGGCTTTTCGGAAGGTATATTTCCCTAAGGTGCTTAAAGCCTCTGAAAGCGTTTTCGGCTATTTCAACTATGCCCTCCTCAACGTGTATAACGGAGTTTTCGGGCGTATCCTCATAGCTTCCCGAAAAGACAACGCAAATCTTCTCGTTTTCTTTTTTGTCTTTTTCTGCACTTTGGGGGTCTGTAAATTTAAAATCCATAAATTGCTCCGATTTTGTAAATTTTTATTTACATTATCCAAGCTTGGCAATGGCAAGCTTGAGCGCTTCTTTCGTTTCTAAATACTTTTTTAATTTGACACGCTCCCCTTCTATTACCGCTGCAGGAGCTTTGCTGACGAATCCCTCGTTTGAAAGCTTCTTTTCTATTCTTTCAATCTCGGCATCGTTCTTTTTCATCTGCTCGGCAAGTCTTAATCTCTCTTTTTCAAGGTCCACGACCTCCGCAAGAGGAATATAAAGACTACCGGAATCTGTTGCTATCATTACCGCATCGTCAGATTCGTATTTCTCTGTGATAATAAGCTCCGAAGTATAAGCCAGCTTCTCAAGAATTTTTTCGCAGGAGCGGAAATTATCTTCATATTTGGTAACAGCGTAAAGCTTTGCCTTCTTCGAGGGAGGAACGTTCATTTCGGCTCTGCGGGCTCTGATAGCGACAATACAGCCTATCATTCTTTCAATAGCCTCCTCCGAATCCGCAAACGAAAGCTTTTCGTCATATACCGGATAAGAGGATATCATTACCGACTCATCGCTATGTGGCAAAGCCTGATATATTTCCTCGGTTATGAACGGCATATAGGGGTGAAGAAGCTTCATTATTCCCGTCAAAACGTACACAAGAACTCTCTTTGCGGTGAGCGCAGAGGGGGTTCCGGATTCAAAGGTACGGCTCTTTGCCATTTCTATATACCAGTCGCAGAAATAGTCCCAGGCAAACGAATATATCTCTCCGAGCGCTATTCCTATCTCGTAGTTATTTATATTCTCGTTCACCGTCTTAACAAGCTTATTATATCGGGAGAGAATCCATTTATCCTCGATGGCAAGTTCGTTTTCCTCAGGCATTTTCAGAAGCTCGCTATCGGATTCGGTGAGATTCATAAGCACGAATCTCGATGCATTCCAAAGCTTGTTTGCAAAATTTCTGGCCGACTCTATCTTCTCGTCCGAAAATCTCATATCGTTTCCGGGGGCATTACCCATTGCAAGAGCAAAGCGAAGCGCATCTGCGCCGTACTCGTCTATAACCTTCAGCGGATCAATTCCATTACCGAGAGATTTCGACATTTTTCTTCCCTGAGCGTCTCTTACCAGACCGTGAATGAATACGGTCGAGAATGGCTTTTCTCCCATATGCTCCATACCGGAGAAAATCATTCTTGCTACCCAGAAGAAAATTATATCGTAGCCTGTAACCAGGACACTGGTAGGATAGTAACGGGCAAGGTCCTCCGTTTTTTCGGGCCAGCCCATAGTTGAAAACGGCCAAAGCGCAGACGAAAACCAGGTGTCTAGAACGTCCTCCTCCTGCCTCAAAGCTCCGCCGCACTTTTTACATACGGTGATATCCTCCTTGGATACCTCCATAGAGTTGCAGCTATCGCAGTAGAAGGCGGGTATGCGGTGTCCCCACCAGAGCTGACGTGAAATGCACCAGTCGTGGCAGTTTTCCATCCAGTTGGTGTAGGTTTTGGTGAATCTTTCGGGAGCAAATTTTATCTCTCCGGAAAGAACTACGTCAAGAGCCGGCTTTGCAAGCGGCTCCATTTTTACGAACCACTGGTCGCTCGTCAGCGGCTCAACGGTGGTCTTGCAGCGATAGCAGGTTCCAACGTTATGCGAGCAAGGCTCTATCTTTACGAGATAACCGCCTGCTTCAAGGTCGGCTACCATAGCCTTACGTGCCTCGTATCTATCCATACCCGCATATTTTCCGCCGTACGCCTCGCTTATAGTTGCGTCATCGTTCATTACCTTTATAATTTCAAGGTTATGGCGCTTTCCGACCTCAAAATCGTTAGGGTCGTGCGCAGGGGTAATCTTTACACAGCCGGTTCCGAAATCACGCTCAACGTATTCATCGGCAACTACGGGAATTTCTCTGTTTACAAGAGGCAAAATAAGCGTCTTTCCAACGAGATGCGCATATCTTTCGTCCTCAGGATGTACCGCAACCGCAGTATCGCCGAGCATTGTTTCAGGTCTGGTTGTCGCAACCGTTACGTATTCATCGGAGTCCTTGACGGGATATCTTATATGCCAGAAGGAGCCGGGCTGCTCGGTATATTCAACCTCTGCGTCCGAAAGCGCCGTTCTGCAATTCGGGCACCAGTTGATTATTCTGTAGCCTCTGTATATGAGCCCCTTGTTATACAGATTTACGAAAACCTCACGAACTGCCTTAGAGCAACCCTCGTCCATAGTAAATCTCTCTCTTGACCAGTCGCAAGAGGAGCCGAGGCGTTTAAGCTGATTTATTATTCTGTTTCCGTACTGATTTTTCCAGTCCCACACTCTGAGAAGGAATTTTTCTCTGCCGAGGTCGTATCTAGTAAGCCCCTCGTTTACACGCAGATTTTCCTCAACCTTTATCTGAGTCGCTATGCCGGCGTGGTCGGTTCCGGGAACCCAAAGAGTTGAATATCCCTGCATTCTTTTGGTACGCACGAGAATATCCTGCAGGGTTTCGTCAAGTGCGTGTCCCATATGCAATTGACCTGTTACGTTGGGGGGCGGAATAACTATCGAAAACGCAGGCTTCTTTTTATCCGAATCGGGCTTGAAATATCCCTTCTCGCACCAGTTTTCGTAAATTCTGTCCTCAAATTCCTTAGGACTGTAGTTTTTTGCAAGTTCTTTTCTCATTCTTTTTTCCCTTTCGTTTTACAAAATAGAAAGCCCCGAAGCAACCTTCCGGTTGCTTCGCGGCGAATTAACGCGGTACCACCCGAATTTGAATATGCGAAAGGCATATTCCTTCGTTTCCCCGTAACGCAGGGCGAGCGCCGAATTCTAATAGGAAAACTCTTCCGTTCTTTTCGGTTAAAAGCGGCTACCTTCGCATACCCTCCGTCAAGACTTGCACCGACCGTCTTTTCTCTACGCACGGGAAAATAAGCTACTCCTCCACAGTGAGTTTATTTTATCATATGCATTTAATTTTGTCAACACCTAAGATGCATCGAATAAAATTTTATCCGTCTTATCTGTAGTCGGCAAATATCAGCTTCGTTTCGGTGGTCATAGTTGCGTACGCCTCGTCAAGAAGCGCCTCGGTGTCAAGCTTTGAAAGCTCCGCCATTACCGCCTCGATTTTAGGCTGAGTTTTTGGGTGGCGTGGGGTGAACACCGTGCAGCAATCCTCGTAAGGAAGAATAGAGGTTTCAAAGGTTCCGTAATGACGTGCTTCTTTTACTATCTCGTTTTTGTCAAGTCCTATGCAAGGGCGGAAAACCGGAATATTTACCACGGAATCTGTTACTCCTATAGCCGCAAGAGTTTGAGAGGCGACCTGCCCGAGACTTTCACCGGTTATGAGTGCGCCGCATTTATACTCTCTTGCGCATCTTTCTGCAAGTCGCATCATAAATATGCGCAGCAGAAGCGTAAAGTAGTCCTCCTCGCATTTATCTCGGATTTCCTCTTGTATATGCGTAAGAGAAATCACGTGAACGTGAATTTTCGAGCAATACTCGCACATTTCTTGCGCAAGGTCCATAACCTTTTCTTTTGCTCTGTCCGAGGTATATGGAAATGAATCAAAATGGAGTGCCTCTATTTCAAGGCCTCTTTTCGCCATCATACAGCCCGCAACCGGAGAATCTATTCCTCCCGAAAGCAAAACAAGCCCTCTGCCGGCAGTTCTCAGCGGCAGTCCGCCTGCGCCCGCCTCCTGCCCTGCTCTGACGTATGCGTGCTCGTCTCTTACCTCTACCGTGACCGTTACGTCCGGGTTATGCACGTCCACGCTTATCCCCCTTACGAGCGACAGTATAACCCCTCCGATATCTCTCGATATTTCGGGAGAGGTCAGCGGAAATCTTTTATCCGAGCGTTTTGCATCTACCTTGAAGGTGCGCTTTCCCAAAAGCTTTGACGGTAAGTACGCCTTGACGGTTTCGGTAATGCTCTCCATAGTTTTTTCGCAGACCGCCGCCCTGTTTACGCCTATTATACCGAAAACCTTACGAGCCGCATCGTACATTCCGTCCATATCGCAGCACTCCTCCTGCGGCTCGACGTAAATCGTGCTTTGGCTGAAATATATTTTGAATTTGCCGTACGGCGATGCTCTGCGGCGCAGCTCCTTAATGAGTGAGGATTCAAAATTTTGTCTGTTTGCCCCCTTCAGAACAATCTCTCCGTATTTACAAAGTATAACCTCGCTTATCATTACCCTTTTCCTTCGTTTTTTGATTAATTATACACCATATACGGAATTTTTTCAAGAACTATTTTCAATTGTGCATATTTACCAAAAACTCCCACTTTTTTTCATTTGCATTTTCGTGTACTTGTTTATTATTTTATAAAT
>JAZSBB010000075.1:0-7605 GCA_045602185.1 Eubacteriales bacterium | reverse complement strand
GCTGTCGAGCCAACATACGCCATAGATTCCGCTAATAGCTCCCCACCCGTGCAGATTACTCGAATTCGGGCTTCAGCAAGGCGCATTGCCGTGTCGGCTCCGTTTGTATAAACGGTCAAGCGTTTGACTGGGACTGATTTTCACCGATGCGGTTCTTGAGCCCGACCGTATTTTAGACACGGGCGAAATTTGCCTTCGCTGCGAAGCTTGTACCAGTCAATGTCCCGGCGGAGCAATTCCTGACATTAATGACGAAAGCCGCCCCGTTTTGCAATTCGGCGGAAACGTTCAATTCGGAGAGCAGGAACGGCAAAAGCAGCTTGACGCAATAGACGCCGCCCAGGCTATCGGTATTGAATGGGATATCATAGACAGAGATTATTATACAGACCTGGGAATTTTCGGCGACCACACTTTCTAAAACAAAAACAAGCTAAATCCAAAATAACAGAAAGAGCACGAATAAAAAGGAGAAAAAATCCTTCTATTCTTGCTCTGTTTGTTTTTATAGCTCTTTTACTCTTTAGTATTCAGCCTTGATACACCCGTAGCAACTGCGCTATCGTAAACTGCCTTTGCCACCGTTTTTCCTACCCTCTCGTCAAAGGCCTTCGGGATTATATAATCCTTGGAAAGCTCAGCATCGGAAACAAGGGAAGCAATTCCCCAAGCTGCCGCCAGCTTCATTTCCTCGGTAATCGCCGAAGCTCTTGCGTCAAGCGCTCCTCTGAAAATTCCAGGGAATGCCAAAACGTTGTTTATCTGATTATTGAAATCGCTGCGTCCGGTTCCCACAACCGCTGCGCCTGCCTTTATTGCAAGCTCGGGTGATATTTCGGGAGTGGGGTTTGCCATAGGGAATACTATAGCGCCCTCATTCATTGACTTAACCATATCCTCCGAAACTATGCCCGGTGCGGATACTCCTATGAAAACGTCTGCTCCCCGCATAGCATCTTTAAGCGTGCCGTCAAGTCTTTCGGAGTTGGTGACCTCTGCAAGCTCAGCCTGCGCAAAGGTCATTCCCTCCTTGCCTGAAAAGAGCGTTCCGCTCTTATCGCAAAGTATCATATTCTTAACGCCAAGCCGCAGAAGGAAATTTGCAATAGCAATTCCGGCGCTTCCCGCTCCGTTTATTACTACACGAACGTTCTCTATTTTCTTTTTTACAACCTTAAGAGCGTTTATTAAGGCTGCGCCAAGCACGATTGCCGTGCCGTGCTGGTCATCGTGAAAGACGGGGATATCGCATATTTCTTTAAGGCGTCTTTCAATCTCAAAGCAACGGGGCGCTGATATATCCTCAAGATTTATACCGCCAAAGCTTCCCGATATCAGATATATAGTGCGGCAAAGCTCGTCTACGTCCTTGCTCTTTATGCAAAGCGGTATAGCGTCTACGTCTCCGAAGGCCTTGAAAAGTAACGCCTTTCCTTCCATAACCGGCATTCCCGCAACCGGGCCGATATCTCCAAGGCCAAGGACTGCGGTTCCGTCAGTTATTACGGCAACAGTGTTCCAACGCCTCGTAAGCTCGTAGGATTTGCTTTCGTCCTTCTGTATTTCAAGGCAGGGGGTTGCAACTCCGGGCGTGTAGGCAAGTGAAAGGTCTTCTCTCGACTTAACTCTAGCTCGCTGCGCAACCTCGATTTTTCCCTTCCATTCGTAGTGCTTTTTCAGGGATTCTTCTGAGTAATTCATATTTTTATCCTCACTTTTCCCAAGGGAATACGTAGCTATTCAGTCCGTATTCGTCTCTTACACGTATCATTTCCTGCTGAACGGATTCGTTAATCGGAACTCCGCTTTCCTTGCGTGAAAGCCATATTTCGTATTCTTTTTCGCCTGCGGTGTATATACGCTCCGCACCCGGCGCCTTTTTGGAAGCTCGGATTGCTCTAATAATGTCTCCGGCTTTCTTGCGGCATACCGACTCGCCCATAAAATGCTCGGTGTCGATAGCGATAAAGAAATGGCCGAGGTGATACGGACGGAGCTTTCCGTTTTCGTCCTTTCCGTCAAGGTCCTTTCCGTACATACCGTCCTGCAAAACCGCAGAAAGCATTTCAACGACAAGAGCAAAGCCGTAGCCCTTATATCCGCCGAGGGCCTCGCCTATTCCTCCAAGAGTTGTGAGCGCTGCCGTTCCGCCTCTTATTTTTCTGAGCGCCTCGCCCGCATCTCCCTCTACTGCGTTTCCGTCAATGTCAATTATAGTTCCGGGATGCACAGGCTCGCCGATACGCTCGTAGTATTCAACCTTACCGTTTTGGGTTATCGAGGTTGCGCAGTCAAAAATGAAATCGAATTTCTCGTCAGTAGGTATTCCTACGGTATAGGGGTTGGTTCCGAACATTCCCTCGACTCCGAAGGTTGGAGCAACTGAGGGACGGGCGTTCGTTCCCGTCATACCTATACAGCCCGCTTCGGTAGCCATAGTAGCGTAATATCCCGCTATGCCGTAATGGCAGGAATTACGAACCGCAACCATTCCCATTCCGTACTGCTTCGCTTTGTCAATAGCCATTTTCATAGCTCGGTAGCCTATAACCTGGCCCATCCCGTGATGACCGTCAACAACGGCAGTTGTAGGCGTTTCCTTTATTATTTCAAAATTAGTTACGGGCTGCTGAATTCCTGCTTTTATACGGTCGATGTATATCGGCTTAAAGCGGTTGCAGCCGTGTGATTCTATTCCTCTTCTGTCGCTTTCAAGAAGAACGTCAGTGCATATCTTTGCGTCCTCTCTCGGAACTCCTGATGATACGAAAGCGTCTGTTATAAAGTTTTCGGCAGTTTGCCAGTCAAGATTAATTTTAGGCATTTTTTATTCCTCCGCTTGATTTTTATTATATTTATGTTATACTCCTTTTGAGCGTTTTTGTCAACATCGGCTTATTTTTTTTGATTGTTTCGCTCAATTATTGATAATTATTTCCGTCTTTATACGCAAATTAATCAACGGAGGCTTAGATTGGCGCACAAGGAAAGAGAAAATTTGATTTTGGATTATTTGCGCACAAACGGAGAGGCTACGGTTTCGCAGCTTTGCCGCACTATGTTTGTCAGCGAGCCGACTATGAGGCGTGACCTTGCCGCACTGAGCGAAAAAGGAAAGATAATATCACCAAAAATATTATGAGCAAGGATGCTAACGCTAAAGTCAAGCAAAACAAAGCATCTTTGCTCTTTTCATTTTCACTTGGCGGCAATCTAATTTCTTTCTTTCGTTTCACTGTTTAAAATTTCAAAAGAGCCCTTCCTTGACAAACGCTTATTTTAGATATATAATGTTATATATTTAAAATTAGGGAACGAAAATTATGTTGAAACGTTTTATAAGCTATTACAAACCTCACAAAAGGATGCTTGCGCTTGATATGCTTGCAGCACTTTTTATTTCTCTTATAGGTATGGTATATCCTATCGTCACCAACAAAATGCTCAACGAATACATTCCGGACAAAATGTATTCCACTATAGTTATTTCCGGCTGCGTTGTTCTGGCGCTTTACGTCATACGTATGCTTCTCAGATATTTCGTTCAGTACTACGGTCATATTATCGGCGTTCGTATGCAATCTGCAATGAGAAAGGACTTATTCTCTCACCTGCAAAGGCTGCCGTATAAATTTTACGACAACCACGAAACAGGACGCATTATGACAAGAATTACGAGCGACCTTTTTGAAGTTAGCGAGCTGGCGCATCACGGACCGGAAAACCTGCTTATCAGCTCTATAATGATAGTTCTTTCCTTCGTCTATCTTATGACTATCGACTGGATACTTACCCTTATCGTTTTCGCCTGCGTTCCCATTCTTATAATAGTAACCCTGCATTACCGCAAGGCTATGAAAGCCGCCTTTGACGAGCGCAGAAAAAGCACCGCAACGATTAACGCCGCAGTCGAAAGCAGTATTACCGGAATCAGAGTTACAAAGGCATACACTAATTCCGAAAGCGAGATAAGAAAATTTAAAAAGGGCGACAAGGAATTCGTTGACTCCTCAAAAAGCGCTTACAACGCAATGGCTAAGTTTCATTCTTCAACCTCCTTTGTAACTGACGTCTTTAACGTTATTATACTTATTGCCGGCGGACTTTTCTTATATGCAGATAGAATTAGCTTCGGAGATTATTCTACCTTCATAGTTTCCGTTAACTTGTTTATAAACCCAGTGAATATGCTTATTTCATTTATGGAGCAGTTTCAAAACGGCGTAAGCGGATTCAAGCGCTTTACCGAAATAATGGACGAGCAGCCCGAAACAGACGCTCCCGGAGCAAAGGATTTGATTAACGCAGAGGGCGACATAGAGTTTAAAAATGTTTCATATTCCTACGATGACACAAAAGAGGTTTTGCACAATATAAATCTGAAAATCAAAAAGGGCAAGAAGCTTGCCCTGGTCGGCCCTTCGGGCGGCGGAAAAACCACCCTTTGCCACCTTTTGCCTAATTTTTACAAGCTAGAGGACAGCTCAGGTTCTATAATGATTGACGGAATAGATATAAAGGAGCTGACAACCGATTCGGTTAGAAAAAGCATAGGAATAGTTCAGCAGGACGTTTTCCTCTTTGTCGGCACAATCAAGGAAAACATTCTCTACGGAAGGCCTGACGCAACGGACGAGGAGATTTACGAGGCGGCTCGCAGAGCTAATATACACGACTACGTTATGACACTCGAAAAGGGGTACGACACCGAAATAGGCGAGAGAGGAATAAAGCTTTCGGGTGGACAGAAGCAAAGACTCAGTATTGCCAGAGTGTTCCTTAAAAATCCCGCAATTCTCATTCTGGACGAGGCAACGAGCGCACTTGATAATACAACCGAGGTTTTAATTCAGGCGGCTCTTGACGAGCTTTGCCAAGGCAGAACGACTCTCGTTGTGGCTCACAGACTTTCGACTATAAGAGGCGCAGACGAAATAGTCGTGGTAAACGATGGAAGGATAACCGAAAGAGGCTCGCATAACGAGCTGATGGCGGAAAACGGCACTTATAAAAATCTTTACTCACTGCAATTCAGAGAATAAGGCGCTTTAAGCTTTAGAGGAGATGCTTTTTATGAGCAAAATACTCGAAAAATCCGTTGACGAATGGATAAATGAGTTTCCTATTCTTTCTCATATAATAAAGGCGAAGAAATTTTTTGGAATAACGAAAACAAAAAAGCCTTTAATGACGCCATAGCCGAATGCCCGATAACCTTGAGCGAGGTTTACGAGGCTGCGGCAAGACTTGAGCGCTTCTCAAAATTTTTCACCAAAGCTTACCCTCAAACGAGAGAAAGCAGCGGCATATACGAGGTGCTTTGTACCGCAGAAAAGCGGAGCTGTCGCATTTAGGAATAACCGAATAAATAAGAGGTATTGTAAAACACAATACCTCTGCATAAAAAGTGCATTTTTGAGGGAAACGAGGTTGAAAACCTGCGGTTTTCCTCAATTTTTATTGTTTATACGTTTTTCTTATTGGTTCTGCGTTTAATGACGAACAGAGTCGCCAGGGTAAGAACTATTCCTATAGGCAAACAAATCCAAACGTTACGGACAAATCCGGATATAACGAACATAACGAAGGAAAGTGCCGCTACCACAACAACGTATGGTATCTGAGTTGATACGTGATTTATGTGGTTACACTGACCGCCGGCAGAGGACATAATTGTCGTATCCGAAATGGGCGAACAGTGGTCACCGCAAACTGCGCCCGCAAGACAAGCCGACATACCGATAATGAGAAGCTCCGATTCTGCCGGGAAAATAGCGGTTACAATCGGTATGAGAATTCCGAAGGTTCCCCAAGAGGTTCCGGTTGCAAACGAGAGAACGCAAGCTACGAGGAAAATGATTGCGGGAAGGAAGGAGCCGAGCGCTTCTGCCTGACCTGCCATAAGGTCGCTCACGTAATATTTTGCTCCGAGAACTCCGGTCATATTTTTAAGGGCGGTAGCAAAGGTGAGAATAAGAATTGCGGGTACCATAGCTATAAAGCCCTCGGGAATGCTATGCATAGAATCCTTGAAGGTGATTATACGGCGAGCAACGAGATAAACGATTGTAAGGACAAGCGCTACAAGACCGCCCCAAGGAAGTCCGACCGTTGCATCGGTATTAGCAAAGGAATCTATAAATCCTGCTCCGTCAAGAATTCCGCCAACGTAAACGAGCGCAAATACGCAGGAGATAATAAGCACAAGTACGGGAACAACAAGGTCAATGACGCTGCCCTTTCCCTCTTCCGCCTGAGCTGATACCGATTCGTTTCTGTCTCCGCTTGTATAGAGGTCGCCGTTCAAAATAGCGTTTTGCTCGTGAAGCTTCATAGGTCCGAAATCAAATTTCATAAGAATTATACCTACAACGAACACGAGTGTGAGTATTGAATAGAAATTGTACGGAATCGCCTTGATAAACAAGGTAAGGCCTTCGCCCTCGTCTGCATAGCTGGCAACTGCCGCTGCCCAGCTTGAAATAGGCGCTATCATACATACCGGTGCTGCCGTAGCGACAATTATGTAGGAGAGCTTGGCTCTCGATACTCGCTTACTGTCTGTTGCAGGAAGCATAACCGAGCCTACGGTCAGGCAGTTAAAATAGTCGTCAACGAATATCATTACGCCGAGGATAAAGGTGGCAATCTGGACACCCGCTCTTGATTTGACGTGGGTTTTTACCCAGTTTCCGAACGCCGCCGAGCCGCCGGTTTTGTTTATGAGTGCTACTATAATTCCAAGCTCAACGAGGAAAATAAAGATTCCCGCACTTCCCGAAACCGCAGATATAAGTCCGTCATTTACGGCTGAGTCGAGCATTCCGGTGAAGGAAAAATCCGAATAAAGTATAGCGCCTGAGATTACACCCACGAAAAGAGAGCTATAGACCTCTTTGGTGATAAGCGCAAGTCCTATCGCTATAAATGCGGGCAATAGCGCCCATAGGGTTCCCCTAAGTTCTCCTTCTCCGCCGCACGTGTCGCATTTTTGACCGTATTTTGAGCAATCCGGGCAATCAACCGTTCCGGCTGCCGCATCGGTCACGGAAGAAAATACGAGCAACGCTATTATGATAGCTATTGCGGCTAGAAGAATTATAAGCTTTGATTTTTTCATACCGTTCTCCTTATATTTTTTTATATTTGAATTTATGCGTCACAATACTATAGCCACAAGGCTGCTGCGCCGAGAATTCCGGCGCTGTTTTCAAGCTCCGCTATCAAAAGCTCAACGCTCGGCCCCTTAGCCCCGGCAAAAATTTCTTTGCCGAGAAAGTGCCTCAGCGGTTCGAGAAGGTTTTCTCCCTGGGCGCATACACCGCCGCCAAGAATTATCGCTTCGGGACGAAACTCGTTGGCTACGTCGGTTATTCCGACTCCTATTTTTCGATATATCCGTCTACCACGCTTTTTGCGGATTCGTCTGCATCCTTATAATCGAAGGCTAATTTTCCGTTAAGCTTATCAAGCGAGCCTATTTCCCACATTTTGCTCTTAGGATTTTCCTGCATCTTACGCTTGGTTTCTCTTATGAGGGCGGTTGCGGAGGCGTACGCTTCCAGACAGCCACGTCTTCCGCAGGTGCATCTCTCGCCCCCAAAC
>JAZSBB010000074.1:0-5805 GCA_045602185.1 Eubacteriales bacterium | reverse complement strand
ACAACTGCTTGTGCCACATCTTTGATGACAACTGCACTTGGATTATTATCCTTGCTATAATAGTTGTATTTTGCTGCTGCAACCACTGATAGAGGCAATTTCGGCATAATTCCCGTTTTCACCCCCTTGACGTACCCTTGTACGTTTGCGGAACGAAGAACGAAAAAATGCCTAAAACCTTAACTATATCAAAAAACAGCTTAATGCAAAAGCAAACGAAAAAGCAAACGAAAAACGGAGCGAAAAGCTCCGTTTTTTCGTTTATTTAGCTTTAGAGCTTAAAAAACTTTACAGATTAATAAAAATTATTGCAATTTATGGAAAAAAGTGCTACAATAAACTTGCGACACAATCGAATATTTTCTCAAGAAGGGTGTACTATACCATTTTAGTACCTCCGGCCTTTTCAAAAGATTGTGTCGCAACAATGCGGAGTGCTTAATGGGACGTGTCTGCATCGCAGACACGTCTTTTTGTTTTTTAGGAGAGATTAAAATGTACCTCTACAGGATACCGCAAACGGAACGGCGCTAATACTCTGCGATATGATACTAGACTCTCAGGAATATTATATAACTCATAACAGAGCAAGAAATATAGGCAGAAAGACGGTATATCCTAACAATTACCCAGAGAGCACTGTAAGAAAATGGCTCAACGAAACCTTCTATAATACGGCGTTCAGCGAATTGCAAAAGCAGATAATACTTACAACGACGGTGGTGGCTCCGTTCGCCTGGCAACTATAACTCTAACGGTGCGCGCAACGTCAGCAACGAAGGCTACGCCAGCGACAGCGTCGTTGACAACACTCGCAGAGGCGTGGCGCCCGCTTTGCAGATAAGGCTGTAAGCCTAAATCTGAAAATCTTAAAAATCCTCACCCCCAAAACCTCACTCTGCTCTGACAAAGATTGCTTCCGTGAACGGATTTTTCGGCAGATATTTTAAATTTTCTGTAATATTTTTCTTGCTCACTCGTATATTTTAGTAAACGAATAAATGTGAGGAGAAATGAAATGTTTGTGTATTCTGTCAGAGGCTCAACGGTAAAATTCTTTTTGCTTATAGCAGTAACGCTGACGTTGCTTTGCGGTATATTGATTTTCGGAAGCGGAGCTGCCGTGGAGGCGTCCGTTGGGGCAGACGTGAAGCTCGGGGGAATGAAAACGAACGAGGATAGGCTTGAATTTATAAGCCAGTTCGGGCTTTCGGTTGCCGGTGAGCCGAAAGAAACCGAAACCTTTTCGGTGCCTGAAAATTTTGATATGATAATAGCAGGCTATAACGAAATACAAAAGGCGCAGGGGCTCGATATATCCAAATATAAAAATAAAAAGGTTACGAGATATACCTATTCGGTGAATGATTACGAGGGGTATGACGGTGAGGTCAACGTGAACCTTATTATATACAGAAATACCGTAATCGCCTGTGACGTGTCATCGGCAGACCCGAACGGATTTGTAAAGCCGCTTATCGAGCTATAAAAATAAAAGTGCTCGGCGTAAATTCCGGGCAAATAAAAACGGCAAAGTGCTTCTTATCCTTAAATGGAAAGCAGAAAAGCATCTTTGCCGTTTTTTGCTTTTTAGTTAATTCGATTATCCTTCGTTTGACGCTTGATTTTCAAAATTCTGCGGTTTGGCAGCTTCCTTTCTTTTCACGTATAGAACGAGCGAGAAAGAAGCGGCAAAGCCAAATATAAGTAAAAGCACGCAGGATATCCAGTGTAGCGGTGAGGTCGGGAGAGTCGACAGTGTCATTCCCGCTTCTTTTGCGGTTGAAACGAAAATCGTGGGTATAGAGCCGAGGACGAAGCCTATTATTGCAAAATAAGTTCCTCTGGGGCATTTCTCGAACAGCGCCTTCATTATCATAGATATGACGATAAAGCCAAAGGCTATTCCAATCGCAACCGTTCCGAGAACGAGAATCGATACGCCGAGGTCCTTTCCTACGAGTAGGTGATTCGTTGCTAGGCTGACTATCGGGTTGTAATAACCCAGTATCAAGAGAAGCATACTGCCGGATATTCCGGGAATAACGAGAGCCGAGGAGCCGAGCATTCCGACAAGAAACAGAATGACGTATCCGCCAAACGAGAGGTCGAGAAGGTTTTTATCTGCGCCTATCGGCATAAACGAAAGCAAAACTGCGAGAAGAAAGGGGATAGCGCAGGCGAAAACGTTCTTTGCGTCAATTCGCCTTCCCTTCACCTTGTCGGTGATTGAGGGCATACCGCCCAGAGCAAGTCCCGCAAAGAGCGAAACTGTCGGCAGCGGAAAAGCCTCTAGCGCCCATTCCAGCGGAAAGAGGAGCGCCACGACTCCGACTATCATTCCTATGCCTACCGGCAGAAGGGCTTTTAAACTGCTTTTAAAATCCTTGAATATATCCGCAACTGCATTTATCAGGCGCTCGTATATACCGAGTATTGCGGCTATCGAACCGCCCGAAAAGCCGGGAATAATAAAGGCAACGCCGATTCCTGCGCCCCTCAATATATCAAGGAAAAAGCGTTTTATTCCTCGCCTATCTTTTGTGAAATCTTCCATAATTTACTCCATAAAGTTTTACTAATGTTTGTTTTTTACCATTAAGGTTATATTCATAACGATTTTTAGTTCCTCGGTATATAAGCGGAATAAATCCCGCCTTTTCGGCTGTCAACGTTACTTTCAGTGTAGTTCATTCGTTTCTGCCTCTTTTTTGTTAGTAGCTCCGCCGGTGTCCGTTTTTGCTTTTTCGGTCCCCTCTGCCTCGCCGAGCATAAATACGGCGGCGAGGATAAGCGCTATTCCTATTCCGGGAAGAAGGCTCAGCTTTTCGTCAAGGAAAATAAAGTCAGCGGTGCTTTGGGCGTATTTGGCTTCATAGCTGTTCGCGCCGATTGATGAACAGGAGCGCAGAAGTTGATTTACAAATATGGCTCTGCCTTTAATGTTGTCGCAAATGGCGGTAATTTCGATGGTGAGTTCTACGGCGAGTTCCTTTATAGTTTTGTCATAACTTTATCCTTTCTAAAAGGTGTTTCGCCTGCGGGCGAAAGCGATATGCGCCTTCGGTGCGCGATATTGTTTGCAAAGCAAACAGCGATATTGTTCTGCGTTGCAGAATAGCGATATATTCGCAAACGAAATATGCTTCGTTTTGCGAACGTGCTTGAAAGTACGCTCCATATAAATCCTCACGCCGCGCAGTTTGCGGCATATCGCGCCACAGGCATATCGCTTGTCGTCAGACAAATATCGCAAATCCGTGAGGATTTATATCGCTTTAGTTTGTCTGACGCGTCAGACAAACGACACTCTCGACGTGTCCCGTCCTCGGAAAAAGGTCAAATCCGTAGACAGTATCTGCGGTGTATCCGTTTTGGAAAAATCGCTTTACGTCACGTGCAAGAGTTGTCGGGTTGCAGGAAATATAAACTATCCTTTTCGGAGAAAGACTTGATGCAAAGTCAATAAGCCCCTCATCGCAACCGGCTCTCGGCGGGTCGAGAATAATGACGTCAGGCAAAATCTTTCTACCAAGCTCTGCCTCGGCGTAAGATAGGAGCTGCTCGGTTTTTGTTGCATCTCCGGTAAAAAAGTGTGCGTTATCTATGCCGGCAGTCTTTGCGTTTTCTCTTGCGCACTTTACGGCGGAATCCACTATTTCTATACCTATAAGCTCCCCCGCTTCGCCTGCCATTGAAAGCCCTATAGAGCCTATTCCGCAGAAAAGGTCGAGGAGCGTGTCGCTTTTTTTTAGGTTTGCCAGCTCCTTTGCTTTCTTATACAAAAGCTCTGTAGCCCCGTGGTTTATCTGGTAAAAGGCTGGGGCTGAAATCCTCAGCTCCACACCTAGAAGCGTATCAACGATATAATCTCTGCCGTATAGGGTAATATATTTTTCACCAAGAATAACGTTGGTTTTTTGCTTGTTTACGTTTATGAGTATTCCTACTATAGAAGGAAACCTCTCGGTCATAAAGGCTACCAGCTCGGCAGAAGCGGGAAGACTGTCGGCGTTTATAACGAGCGTGAGCAAAATTTCTCCCTTTTTCTCCGAGCGCCTCAGATAAACGTGTCTCAGAAGACCGCTTCCGCTTTCTTCGTCATACACGGAAAAATCGTTCAGCATAAAAAACTCTGCTAAAGCGCCGTTTATCTCGCCAAATTCTAAAGGCGCCAGGGGACAGGCAATAGCATCGGTTACTCTGTGCGATTTCGGCGCAAAGAAGCCGATAACGTATCTGCCGTCCCTCATTCTTGAAATCGGATACTGCGCTTTGTTGCGGTACTTGCACTGAGCGGGAGAGGGTACCGTAGGCATAACCGTAATTTCCGTAAGTCCCTGGGAGTTAAAGGCAGTGCGAATGGTGTTTTTCTTGAGGGATAGCTCGTATTCGTATGAAAGCTCCTTGTAAGCGCAGCTTTTGCAACCGCCATAAGAGCAAAAGCTCTCCTGTCGATGCTTTGATTTTTCAATTATTTTTTCAACTTTTGCTATAGCGTACGACTTGTTGACCTTGATTATCTTAACACTGGCAAAATCCCCGGTAACCGTCCCGGAGGCAAACACGATTTGACCGTCGTGTCTTCCTACGCCGAAGCCAAGGTTCGTTATATCCGTTATTTGCAGTTCTATTACGTCATTTTTCTTTAGCATAAATACTCCGTATGGCAGGCGTGTAAAATATTTCTTCTAATTGTGTAAACTTTAATTTACAAAAACACGTCATATAAAATTATCTTTAAAGGAATTTCTGTATTCCTTTGGCGTGATTTTGAAGGCGGCTCTAAAGGACTTTGTAAAATATGAAGCATCGGTAAAGCCGGTTTCCTCGGCTATTTCTGCTATTGTTTTATCCGTCAGGGCGAGAAGCTTTTTTGCCGCCTTGAAGCGATAAGAAATTATGTACTGGCGCAGCGTTATTCCTTTTTTATCCTTCAGCATACGGCTCACGTAAAAAGGGTGATAACCGAAAATTGCGCCTATTTCAGTATTGGAAATTTCTTCTCTGTAATTTTCTCTTATGTAGGCGTCCAGGCTTTCAACCATTCTTGAAGGCAGCGCACTATCACTTTTTACTTCTGCAATCTTTGTAAGAATTAATTTTAACTCTGCGGAAATATGAGTACGCCATTCTCCTTCGCAGGAAATCGCAAGATTTGTCATATTTATAAATCTCTCTCGGTCTGCCTCGAAATCCTCGAGGATTATAACCTTGTCAAACGGCTCTGCGTTTTCCGTGCCGTGAAGAAGAGAGATATCAAAATCTTCGGGCGCTGCCGGAATAAGCGGTTCTTGCGGCTCCGGACGCTCCGATGTCAAATCAAAGGCAAAAACGGCCATTCGTATAAACTTTGCCTTGAGCTTATAAACCGTTCCTGCCGGTATAAACAGAAGGTTGCCGGGGCCGAGGTGCGTAGCTTTTTTATCGGAATCGCTCTGAAAAGCCAAATCTCCCGATATAACGTATATAAGTCTGGCATCATAAGAACGGCAGAAATTTGAATTTCCAAGGCGTTCATAAACGTCAGCTGAGCGAACGTTGGGGTTCAAAAAAGTTAAATTCATAAGTCCTCCGAGTATATATACATGTCCAAAATACATTTTATCATTTTAAAGAGCAAAAATCAACAACAATTCGAAAAATAGAAAAACTTTTGAAAAACTATTGACAAAGCAAAAAAACTGTGATAGAATAATCGGGCGGTTACGAATCAACCGAAATTTAAAAACTGACACGGCCCGTTGGTCAAGCGGCTAAGACACGGCCCTCTCAAGGCTGAAACGGGAGTTCGATTCTCCCACG
>JAZSBB010000073.1:0-8823 GCA_045602185.1 Eubacteriales bacterium | reverse complement strand
TGGATTGCGCTAAGCGGCCTCAGCTCGCAACGCCTTTGCGTTGCCGCCGTTTCTTTCTGCCGGCTTACCCACCATACAAAAAACCGAGCCGCAAGGACTCGGTTTTTTGTATGGTGGGGGAAGCTGGATTCGGACCAGCGAAGTCAGTGACAACAGATTTACAGTCTGCCCCCTTTGGCCGCTCGGGAATTCCCCCATATTTTTTACTGGAGCTGGTGAACGGAGTCGAACCATCAACCTGCTGATTACAAATCAGCTGCTCTGCCATTGAGCCACACCAGCGCGATAACGATTGATATTATATCAAAAGTTTTTTGGTTTGTCAATAGCTTTTTTGAAAAAATATTATAAAATTCAAAGTTTATTTTTTCCTTTCTTTTTGAAAAAAGCAAAAATATTGACCTCGCTTATAAGCGCCGACATAATAATCAAAACCGCTCCTATACCGGTTGCAACCGTCATTTCTTCCTTTAATATCAAGGCGGATAATATTATCGCTACTATAGGGTCAAGATACGAAAAAATCGCAACCTTGCTCGCTTCAAGCTTCTTTACGGATTCAAAAAAGCAAACGTAGGCAATTCCCGTGTGCAATATTCCTATAATCAAAAGAAACGCCGTAGCTTTAAAGCTTACGCCCGAAAATGATATATCCTCAAAAATCAAGCTGTACGGCATTACGGTTATCGCTGCAACGAATAGCTGAACCAAGGTAATATCTAGAGGTGAAATATCCTTGTTTTTTTTATTCATAAGGGTGACACCGGCGTAAAAAACTGCCGCCGCTATTCCGAGAATAATTCCGATAAGCATTGAGCCCTTCGGAATTTCACCCCCGATAACTCCGCTTACCAAAACCATTCCAAAAACGGCAGTCAAAATGCAAACGCCTTTTCTGAGCGTTAGTTTCTCTTTGAAAAACAAGAGCGAGGCAACCGTTACAAAAAGCGGCGCCATATAATAGCAGAGAGTTGCTATAGCAACGGTGGTGTGATTATACGATTCGAAAAGCAGTATCCAGTTTATGCCTATAAAGGCGCCCGAAATTAAAAGAATGGGGAAATTCCGTTTTATTTGGGAAAAGTTGATTCCTTTTTTGGATACGAGAAGAAATATAAGCACGAAGAGCGCACCTACAAGGCCTCTGAACATAGCAATAAAAGCAGAAGGCAAAGGAATGTATTCTTTAAAAATACCTATCGTGCCAAATACGGTCATAGAAAATATAAGGCTAATCAAGGGCAATTTCTTCATTTTCCACTCCTTTGCTAAGAAAGATAGCTATATTTTAGCAAAAAAGAAAATAAAAATCAATCCCCTATGCAAAAGATGAAATTTTATTATTGACACTTTGAAAAAACTATGCTATAATGATACGGTCAAAGGGGTATCGCCAAGCGGTAAGGCACAGGACTTTGACTCCTCTACCCGCAAGTTCGAATCTTGCTACCCCTGCCAAAATCGACAAGTTTCGACAGAAGCTTGTCGATTTTACTTCTTCACTTTTCACTAAAAAACTCTTGTCGATTTTTGGCAAGTAATAAGTAATATTGAATAGGTGCAGACGTAGCTTTTCTCCCTTTTGTCGAAAAGCGTTTATTTTTCACACCGGTTCAAATTCATACAAAAACTCTCAAAATAAAGAAAATTTCAATTGCTTCCCTTAATACAGCAAAAGATTCGGCAGATAACAAACAATTAACGAAAACCTGCTAAATAAAGTCAATAGGCTTTAAGAAAAAGTTAAAATTGTTTGCACCTAAAAAAGAGCGCAAAACAGCATGGCGGTTAGATCTGAGGATTTAATCGCCATTTCTGTATTAAAAAGCAGATTTAAGAAAGCAATTCCTTAACTTTTCCGTAGTAAATGCGCAAGAATTTGTTGAGTCCGGCGATCATCGCTTCCGTGCAAGATTTGCCTTCGGAACGTTTCTTTTGAATGAAATGGTAAACAGGATCATCATTTGGTTGGTGTTTAATTAAAGACTGCATAATTTCAAAACCGACCTTACGCAAGTGACTGTTCCCGCGCTTTGAAATATGTTTTTCAGAAGCATTAAAAGTTCCGGATTGGTGAGGCGGTGCATCAATTCCCGCATAAGCAATTAGGGAGTGCTTGTTTTTGAATCTTCTAACGTCACCAATCTCTGCAATAATCATAGGAGTAAGGACCTCTTCAACGCACGGAAAAGAATTTACTAAAGAAAATTCGGGTAAGGTCTTGGCAAGAGCATTCATTTGTGCTAAAATAGACACACGGGAACTTTCAATTTCGCGGAGTACCCGAACAATTTCTTCCACAACAATTTTAGTAGAGTTGGTGTTCGGAAGGACGGGGATACCGCTTTGAGCTAAAGCAAATGAAAGCAAGAGAGTTACAAAATAATTATTTATATTAATTAAAATTGTACTTGTAAATATCAAATTTGTATGCTACAATATATTTGTAAAAATTTGTTTTTAAACATTTCAGGTAGGTTGCTTTATGAGAATCGTTATCAAAATCGGAACATCAACCCTCACACACCAAAACGGCAGCGTTAATATAAGAGGTATAGAATCGCTTTGTAAAATAATCAGCGATATCAAAAACGGCGGAGACGAGATAATTCTCGTTTCGTCCGGCGCAATAGGTATGGGAACGGCAAAGCTGCGTCTGAAGGAGCGCCCGAAGGATATTGCAACGAAGCAAGCGGCGGCGGCTGTCGGTCAATGCGAGCTTATGTATATTTACGACAAGGAATTCGGCGCTTACAATCACACTGTTGCTCAGCTGCTTCTGACTGCTCCCGACCTCAAGACACCCGAAAGACACGAAAAGTTTGAAAATACTATGACAAGACTTATAGAGCTTGGCGCTCTGCCTATCATAAACGAAAACGATACGGTTGCTACCGAGGAAATAGTTTTCGGCGATAACGATACTCTTGCGGCTCTCGTTGCTGAGAGCGTTCACGCCGACCTTCTGGTTTTGCTTTCCGATATAGACGGACTTTACACCGCCGACCCGCATAAAGACAAAAACGCAAAAATCATACCCGCCGTTTACGAAATAACCCCCGAAATAGAGGCTGCTTGCGGCGGAGCCGGAAGCGAACACGGCACCGGCGGTATGATAACTAAGATAAACGCCGCAAAAATCGCCACCTCTGCCGGCTGCGATATGATAATAGCTAACGGAGCATATCCTGAGCTTCTTTATGATATTGCTGACGGAAAAAGCGTAGGCACAAGATTTTACCACAAAGGAAAATAATATGAGTTCAACAAAGGAAATACTTATAAGAGCTAAGGATACCGTCAAGCTTATGCGCAGCGTTACCGACAGTCAGATTAATCTGGCGCTTACGCTTATGGCGAAGGCTCTTATCGCTAACACTGAAAAAATACTTACAAAAAACGCCCTTGATATCGAGGGGGCAAAAAGCAAAATTTCCCCCGTTATGATTGACCGTCTTACACTTACCGAGCAGAGAATTGCCGCTATGGCGGACGGTATTCTTGCAATAACGAAGCTTCCCTCTCCGCTCGGTCGCACGATTTCAAGCGTCAGCCGTCCTAACGGACTAATTATAGACAAGGTTTGCGTACCTATGGGAGTTATAGCTATTATATACGAAAGCCGCCCGAACGTTACCTCTGACGCTGCCGCACTGGCTCTCAAAAGCGGAAACGTTGCAATTCTCAGAGGCGGAAAAGAGGCCTACAATTCCGCAAGAGCTATCGTTGACGCTCTTGAAGAAGGATTAGAGGAGGCGGGCTTTCCGAAAAGCGCCGTTCAGCTGATTTCCGATACAACGAGAGAAAGCGCAAACGAAATAATGAAGGCGAAGGGATACGTTGACCTTCTCATTCCGAGAGGCGGCGCCGGTCTGATACGGGCTTGCGTGGAAAACGCCACCGTTCCTTGCCTTGAAACCGGTACGGGTATATGCCACGTGTTCGTTGATTCTTCCGCTGACGTAGCTATGGCGCTTTCAATAGTTGAAAACGCAAAGACCTCAAGGCCCTCGGTTTGTAACGCTATGGAGGTTTGCCTAGTTCATAAGGATATCGCAAAGGAATTTTTGCCTCGTATGAAGGAGCTTTTGCACGATAAGCGAGTAGTTAACCCTGTAGAGATTATCGGCGATGCCAAGACGGCAGAAATTATAGACTGTACACCTGCCGAAGAGAAGGACTTTGATACGGAATTTCTCGACTATAAAATGGCCGTCAAGGTCGTTTGCTCACTCAAAGAGGCGGTTGAACATATTTCTATGCACTCAACATCGCATAGCGATGCTATAATATCTAATGACGAGGCAAGTATAGAGTATTTTACAAGAAACGTTGACAGCTCTGCCGTTTACGTAAACGCATCGACAAGGTTTACTGACGGCGGCGAATTCGGTCTTGGCTGCGAGGTGGGTATTTCCACGCAAAAAATGCACGCAAGAGGACCGCTGGGCATCGAGGAGCTTACAACGTACAAATATATCGTGCACGGAAACGGGCAGATAAGATAACGGAGACGAATATGATTAAAGTAGGATTTATAGGCGCAGGAAATATGGGCTCTGCCCTTGCCTCAGCCGTAGTAAAATCGGGCGCAGCCGTTTACCTTTACGACAAGGACGAGGGCAAGGCGCAGCTTACCGCAAAGAAGCTGGGAGCGGAATTTAAAAGCAACACATATATTGCAGAGGAGTGCGATTATATCTTCCTCGCAGTTAAGCCGAATATTATTCCCTTTGCAATAAGCGAGATAAAGGAAAAGCTTTCCGAAAGAAAAGGCGCTACGCTTGTAAGTATGGCTGCCGGCGTTGCCATTTCGAAGCTTGAGGAGCACGCAGGAAAGCTGCCGATTATAAGAATAATGCCAAACACGCCCGCTGCGGTCGGCGAGGGGCTTATTTTGTGGTGCAATAACGAAACTGCCGAGAAAAAGGCTACTGACGGCTTCGTTAATTTGCTCTCTGCCGCAGGAAAGCTTGAAAAAATAGACGAGTCGAAGATAGACGCCGCCTCGGCAATATCCGGCTGCGGCCCCGCATTCGTCTATATGTTCATTGAGGCGCTCGCTGACGGAGGCGTTGAATGCGGTCTGCCCCGTGAGCTTAGTCAGAAATTTGCCGCACAGACGCTTCTCGGCGCCGCAAAGACCGTTTTGGAAAGCGGAATGCACCCCGGAGAGCTTAAAGATGCGGTGTGCAGCCCCGGCGCAAGCACTATCGCCGGAGTGGCTGCTCTTGAGGACGGCGCATTCAGGGCAACGGCCGCTTCTGCCGTTAGAGCCGCTTATCTGAAGACTCTAAAGCTCGGAAAATAAAAAAACTTTTAAAAACCCCTTGCTTTTTCCGAAAATATATGGTATAATACCATCTGCTGATTTATGATTAACAATATTTTAATTATAAAATTCCGTCCTAGGACGAGATTTTAGGAGGTGTCAAAATGGCTAAGTGCAGTATCTGCGGTAAGGGCGTTGCTTTCGGTCATAACGTTTCTCACTCTAACCGTAAGACCAACAGAACCTGGAAGCCCAACATTCGCAAGGTTAAGGCAGTTGTTAACGGAACGAACAAATCTGTTTACGTTTGCTCCCGTTGCCTTCGTTCAGGAAAGATTGAGCGTGCATAAGCGCAAGAAAAACTCCGCTGAGAGCGGAGTTTTTTCGTTATCATAATAAAATTTACTTGCACGGGAATTGTTATGAAAAAGACGTTTGCACTTGTAGATTTCAGAATATCCGAAAAATGCGAAGATGCACTCACTAAAAAAGGCTTTTGCGTTATAAAGCTTTTGCCTATGAGTGAGCTTGACGAGCCTATCGCTTCGCATACGGATATGCTTACCTTTTATATTGAAAATACGCTTTTTATGTCGAAAAAATACGCAGAGGAGCAGCCGCTGCTTTTTGATAAAATAAAGAGCCTTTTGAAAGAGACAAAAATCGTTCTTACGGAAGGCTCGCAAAAAAGCCCCTATCCGAATGACGCAATATTCAACGGATTGATTATGGGAAAGCGGCTTTTTTGTAAAAAGGACAGCTTTTCTGCCGAAATTATGGATTTTGCAGAAGGCTGCGGCTATGAAATAATAAACGTCAGGCAGGGGTATCCCGCCTGCACCGTGCTAAAGCTTTCGGACACGCTTGCGGTAACTGCCGACAGAGGAATGGAACGGTCGCTGAAAAAAGAGGGTATTTCGGTAATACTTATCAAAAACGGCAATATTTCCCTGCCCCCGTATCCTTACGGATTTATCGGAGGCGCCGGCTCTGCCTTCGGCGGCAGATTATATTTTCTCGGCGATATAAAAACTCTTGGCCCAGAAAACGAGGCGCTTTGCGCTATAGAGGAAAGCTCTTTAGAGGTAGTTTCTCTTTCAAGTGACGTCCTCACCGACCTCGGCGGAATTCTTTTTATCGACCAAGACGTTTAAGATAACGCATAAAAATGGGACGAGCAACAGTCCCGCAAAGCCAAAGGCGCTGTACCCCACGTATAGCAAAAGAAGACTGAGGATAGGGTGAACGCCGAGGTTTTTGCCGATTATTTTCGGCTCCGCAAACTGACGGATTAGCTCGTGAACGACCAGAAGCGCAATAAGTCCTATACCCACCCCCGTGTTACCCATTATAAATTCAAAGACGCTCCAGGGGACGATAACCGTGCCTACGCCGATAAGCGGCAAGAGGTCAAGAAGCGCTACGGCAAAGGCTAATAAAACCGCATTTTTTACGCCTATTATAACGAAGCCTATCAGCATTACGACAAAGGTAATCAGCATTATTAATAGGTACGAGCGAAGGTATTTCATTCCTACGGTTATGGAGCTGTTTTTAAAGCCTACGAGCATTTCTACGGTTCTTTTGGGCAGAATGCTCTTTACAAAGCCGTTTATTCTTTCAAGGTCAAGGGCGAAATACACTGCCGCTATGACGGTTATCAATATAAAGAACAAAACCTTAGGAATTGACGATGCAATAACCGAAAGAAGCGACACGAGAGAGGATACCAGTGCGCTTATTCCGTTTTTTATTGCCTCTCCTATTTCCTCCGTCAAGGCGCCCGAGGCTTCACCACCGAACAGGATACCGAGAGGATTGGTTATTTTTGCAAGGATAGATATAAATTCTTCGTTTGCCGCAAGAGAGGAAAAGAGCTCCCACGCCTCCTTCACCAAAAGAAAAATAAGGAGAGAAATAAGCCCCAGTCCTATAAAAACGCAGAGTATCGTCAAGGAAACGCTTACTATTTTTTTCGGAATCTTAGTTTTTGACGTGATTAGGCGCACTGCGGGCCGAAGCAGAAATGCGGTTGCCCAGGATATAAGAAACGGCAAAATAGCAAAAAACAAATATTTGAAAAAAAGATACGCAACGATGCCGACTCCTATAAGAGTTAGCGTCAGATGCGCATAAAATTCAAGCCTTGATTTATTCATAAGCTCCTCCGTATGAGAACTTATTTAATTATAGACAAAAATAAAAAATAATATAACGCAAAGGAAAAAACAAAATGATTATTATTGAAATGGAAAACGGAAAAGAAATCGAAATCGAGCTTTCACCGAAGGATGCGCCCAAAACCTGCGAGAATTTTGAAAATCTCGTTAAGCGGGGATTTTATGACGGACTCACCTTCCACAGAGTTATTCCCGGATTTATGATTCAGGGCGGCGACCCCCTCGGAAACGGCATGGGCGGCGCAGAGGAAAACATCGTAGGCGAATTCGCTCAAAACGGATATGATAACACCTTAAAGCATAAGAGAGGCGTTATATCTATGGCGAGAGCGTTTAACCCCAACTCAGCCTCAAGCCAGTTCTTCATTATGCACGCAGACGCTCCGCATCTTGACGGACAGTACGCAGCCTTCGGCAGAGTTGTTTCGGGAATGGATGCCGTTGACGAGATTGCCTCCATACCTACGGATTACTCGGACAGACCTAAAATAGCAGTCAGAATGAAGAAGGTTTATATTAAGTAATTTTTAAAGCAAAAATTCCCACTCGGCGCAGCTTGATTTTTTGAGCTTTGCCAAGTGGGAATTCTTTATCCGCATATTTTTTCGTAGGTTTCTTTTAGGTATTTTTTACATAGGATACGCTTTTCTCCGTACTGAGATAGGTCGGTGAAAACGGTTTCTATAAATAGCATAGTTTTTGGATTTCCGTTTATCTTATTACCGTATCTATGCCAGTGCTCTATCGCTTTTTCCTCCGTGTAGCTTTTTCCGTTATAGGTTTTCGTTGCGGCAAGCTTATCACAGATGCACTCTACTGCGTATTTATACGGCATTACAGGATTCTCCGGAAGGTCAAAATCCGTCCAGTACTCTATATGGTGCTTGTTTCTGCCCTTGTGATGCAGCCAGGCTCTGCTTATTCCGGTTGCTCTGCGGCACACGCCTATAGGCGAACGGTTCCCCTGATAATATTTGACGCTTTCGAAAAATTCCTCCGGGGAGAATTTCGAAAGGTCGTGAATTATGCCTTGCCATACTATTCCGCATTTAAAAGAATGGATAAACACAAGCCGCTTATGCTTAAAAACAAGGTGAGTGTGCTTTAGTATATTTAGGATTTTCATAACAATTTCCTATCAGCGAGAGTATAAATTAAAAGCAAAAAAAGCGTTGCGCAGCAAAGCTTTTGCAATTAACCGAAATAATTATATCATAAAAATAATACAAATTCAATATTTTGCGATTAATTAACATTTTATAGGTTGACTTTTTACACTAAATCGGATAAAATATATTTGCTTATATGGGACTGTAAAGGCTTCGACAGGGATTTTGAGGCATAATAAGCGTGGCGGGCCGGATAACCCCG
>JAZSBB010000072.1:0-6590 GCA_045602185.1 Eubacteriales bacterium | reverse complement strand
CCTCTCCGCAGAGGAATGCGAGAGCGTTAAGGCTAATATCGGACAGCAGAAGCAGGAAAACAAGAGCATAAACACTGCGACTCTTGTAATAAGCGTTTTCCTTTATGCGATTGCGGCAATGATGTCGGAAATGTATATTGTCGGTGTAATCGTCGGTCTTATAATCGGCGGTGTAAAGTCATTCTTCCGCTTCAAAAAGAACAAAAAGCAAACCTAATGAAAATTGGCGAGGACTCGGCTTAAGAGTCCTCGTCTTTTGCTTAAGACAGGCGGAATGCCTGCGGCGACATACCGTTTTTGTTTTTGAAAACGCGGTTAAAGTAGGAGACGTTATTAAATCCGCAATCAAGGGCAATTTCGATTATTTTTTCGTCTGTGGTTTTTAAGAGCTTTTCGGCTTTTCTTATCCTCTTTTCAAGGACGTAATCGGAAAAACTTAGACCGATTTCGCGCTTGAAAAGTCTTCCGAGGTATTTTCATTCCTTCCGTGGCTCAGCGGAGCTGAGAGCTAAAATAAACAAAGCCGAAAGCGCTTTGGAGATAGAAAAAATTTTAAACGAATTCAACTAAAAATAAAACGGCAAATAGGGTGACGTCCTGACGGATAAATCACGCTTTTTGCCGTTTTTTATTTATTTTTCCGTGATACCGAGCGTTTTTAGAAATCTGAGGAAGGCACGTCTGCCCTCGCAGGTGTCCTTATATACTCCGGCGTCACGCAAAACCTCAACGAAGGTTTTGCCTATCTCGTTTCGTATAATACTTTCGGTGTTTTCCTCGGAAAACTCATATTTATCTGCAAAGGAAAGAAACCACTGAGCGTGCTTTTTCGTTTCCCCGTCCGATTCGAGAGGAATACCGCCCAGGATATTTCTTTTCATAGCCGAAATTTCGCTTTTCAGTCTTGCGGGAAGAACGGCAAGGCCCATTACCTCTATGAGTCCTATGTTTTCCTTCTTGACGTTATGCTTGTCGGCGTGTGGGTGGAAAAGCCCCGTGGGGTGCTCATCTGTAACGAGGTTGTTTCTCAGCACCAGGTCAAGCTCGTATTTTTCACCCCGCCTTCTTGCTATGGGGGTTATCGTGTTGTGCGGCTCTCCCTCGGTTTGTGCAAATATCTGCGCTGACTTGTCGGTATAGGCTCTCCATTCGGTCAAAATTTCGTCTGCAAGTGAAATAAGACTTTCCTTTGAGAGAGAGGATATTCTTACTACTGACATAGGCCATTTCACAATACCGCCCTCAACGCCGGGATATCCGGGAAAGTCGAGAGGGACGTCTATAGCTGCCCTCTCCATAGCAAAGCTGTATCTTCCGCCTTGCATATGGTCGTGCGAGAGAATAGAGCCGCCCACAATCTTCAAATCGGCGTTAGAGCCGATAAAATAATGCGGAAATTTTGTAACGAAGCCGAGAAGCTTTACGAAAGTAGATTTGTCTATTTTCATAGGCCTGTGCTCACTCGAAAGAGCGATACAGTGCTCGTTATAATAAACGTAAGGCGAATACTGCAAATACCAAAGCTCACCGCCCATATCAAAGGGTATCTGGCGCAGATTCTGCCTTGCGGGCTTTGTGAGGCTTCCGGTGAAGCCCTCGTTCTCGTGGCAGAGGGCGCATTTCGGATAATCCGTCTGAGGCAGAAGCTTAGCCATAGCTATCGCCTTGGGGTCCTTTTCGGGCTTAGAGAGATTTACCGTGATATCTATATCACCGTATTCGGAGGGATATTTCCATTTTAGGTCTTTTTTAATTCTGTCCCGGCGGATATAATTTGACGAGAGCGAAAAACCGTAATATACGTCAGTAGCCTTCTTTGGAGAAATTTTATAGTTTTCCTTAAATTCCGAGATAACCTCTGAGGGACGGGGCATAAGTGCGCCCATTATTTTCGTATCGAAAAGGTCACGGTAAACCACACTGTTATTTTCGATAAGTCCTGCTTCGCAGGCGTAATCGCAAACGTCCGAAAGAATTTCGCAAAGCTCTCTTTTTTCGCTCGGCGCTTCAAGCTGAACGGAAGAAAGCGAGAGAATTTCCATAATGCGAGATACGGAATACGCCTCGTCAGCTTCTTCTATAAGGCCGTTTATTTTTGCGTATTCGGTAAGCTCGCCGATAAGCAATCCTATTTTCATTAAACCTCTCCGTAAAAACAAATATCGCTTGGACTAAGAGGGCGCTTTTTTTATTCTATGATAAACTGCTCGTCTACGCTGAGGTCAACGACCGTGCAATCGTTCATATAGGTTGCCTCGGGGAGAACGATTATTGCGCAAAGCTCGTCTGCCTTTCTCGGAAGGGGAGCAAGGTGCCATACGCAGCAATTCATACGGATAACCGTATTTTTGGGAACGATAAACGCCTTGGTATATTCGGGCAAGGGCTTTCCTGCCGAGGGGGGCGCTACGTGAAGAATCATATCATCGTTAAGCGGAATTATTACCTCTGCGGTGGTGGTGTGGTACTCAACCTGAGTTATATGCATTTTTTCGGGCTTTTTAACCATTATGGGCGAAAACGCCATATTTGCGGCGCCGCAATTAACGGTTACTCTGTCGGGGAAGAAGCGGTGAAGCTCTCCGCAAAGAGCGTATCCGTCAGGCTTATTCATAGTATAATATGCTCCGAAGGGCGCAAAAGCCTCTTTAGTGAGCTTTTCGGGTTTGATAGTTCTCATTTTTGGTCTGCCTCCATATTAAAAGTTATTAAATAAATTATAAAGCAAATATAAAGAAAAATCAAGTTTTTAATACAAATATATAATATTTTTCATTTGAATTTTTTGTAGGCTCTCTCCTTTAACGTTTTCGGCTGTTTTTCATATTCTTATAATGAAGCCGCCTTCTGTACCGGCACTTGCCTAAAGTTTTCTTGGTTAAGTCGGCAGAAAAACGGCAAAACATAAAATAAACCCCGGAGAAAAACTAATGATAATAGAAAACTTAGGCGCAGGAGCAAGGTGCGCTGAAACAATGCGCTTGCTCGTTGAAGCCGAGGCAAAGGGAGGGATTGCAGACTCCTTTAAAAGAATTATTCTTCTTCCCATTCCAACGTCAAAGGATAAGGTTCACCTTTCGGGAACAGATAAGCTCGTATGCGAGGTTTTCTCTGACGTGGGGGCGGGGGATTTCGTTGCCGGCTACGGCGTTGACCGAGAATCGAAGGCGCAAATGCGGCAGAGGGGCGCAGTGGTTTACGATGCCCTTGAGGACGAGGACTTTCTCCTTGAAAACGCTCGTCAAACGGCGCTCGGCGCTCTTGGATATATCCTTTCGGGGATAAATACCGTTCCGAGTGATACTGTTTTTGCCATAGTGGGCTACGGCAGGATAGGCTCCGCTCTTACCAGAATGCTTTTATTTCTCGGCGCTAAGGTAAAGGTTTACACGGGGCGCAGCCTCACCTGCCTTGACCTTGGCGAATGCGGAATAGAGGCGCATCTCATTGACAGGGAGTCCCCTGTGTTAAAAACCGATGCCGATATTATAATTAATACGGCGCCTGCCGATTTGTCTGCCTCATTTCCTGAGGGAAGAGTTCCGCCCGGCGTCCGAGTCATAGAGCTTGCGTCAGGCGAAAATTTTGTGGGAATATCCGGAATAGAAAGACTGCCGGGCATTCCCGATAAATATTATGGGAAATCTGCCGGCAAAGCGTACTTTAAAAGCATAATTGACTATATACACGAGGTTACTTTACAATGATAGGATATGCCTTTTGCGGCTCCTTTTGCACCTTTGCAAATTCGTACAAGGCGCTCTCGGAGCTCGTTGATAAGGGATACGAGGTGCAGCCCATAATGAGCGAAAACGCATTCAAAACCGACACGAGATTCTTTTCGGCAGATGAATTTTCCCGCCTTCTTTCAGAGAAAACGGGAAAGCCGGTAATTCACACTATCGCCGATGCTGAGCCGTTTGGTAAGAAAAGGCTTGACGCCTTGATAATTTCGCCCTGCACGGGAAACACTCTCGCCAAGCTTGCGTCAGGAATAACCGATACTGCCGTCACTATGGCGGCAAAGGCGCATCTGCGGTGCGATGGAAAGCTTCTTATCGCTCTCGCTTCAAACGATGCTATGTCGCAAAATCTTAAAAACATATCGGCGCTTTTGACGAGAAAATCGGTATATTTCGTTCCTTTGTCGCAGGACGACCCGAAGGAAAAACCGCATTCTCTGGTTGCTGACTTTTCCCTTATTACGAAAGCGTTTTCGTCAATGAACGAGGATAAACAGCTTCGCCCTCTTTTTATATAACGAATTTTCGGATAAAAACCGAAAATGAAACAAAAGTTTCGAAATGCTGCGCACCTTGACAAAGGTGCGCAATTTTGTTAAAATAATTCCAGAAAAACAAAAGATAGGCTAAGGCTATGAAAAGAAAAAATAAATTACCCGAGCTGCTCAGTCCCGCAGGAAATTTTGACGCTCTGCTTGCCGCCATAAGCGCAGGGGCAGACGCCGTTTACATAGGCGGAAAATCCTTTGGCGCAAGAGCTTATGCGAAAAATTTTGATATAGACGAGATAAAAAGGGCGGTCGAGGTATGCCATATACACGGCGTAAAGCTTTACGTTACTGTAAATACGCTCGTTTACGATAAGGAGCTTTGCGCTCTTTCGGATTTTGCCGAGGAGCTTTACAAGGCGGGCGTAGATGCGGTAATATCGGCTGACCTCGGAGCAATTTCAGAGATACGCCGCCGAGCGCCGAGACTCAAAATACACGCCTCAACTCAGATGTCGGTTCATAATACCGAGGGGGCTGACCTGGCGTTTTCTCTCGGCTGTGAGAGAGTCGTTTTAGCAAGAGAGCTTAGCCGGGAAAACATATTCCAAATAACCGAAAAGGCAAAGCCGTTTACCGAGGTTTTTTTACACGGGGCGCTATGCGTTTGCCATTCGGGACAGTGCCTGATGTCCTCGCTTGTCGGGGGAAGAAGCGGAAACCGAGGGGAATGCGCTCAGCCCTGCCGTCTTCCCTACGGCAAGGGGTATCCGCTTTCGTTAAAGGACCTCTCGCTTCACCGTCATATAAAAGAGCTTATCGAAAGCGGTGTGGACTCTCTTAAAATAGAGGGGCGAATGAAATCCCCTGAATACGTTTACAGAGTGACCAAAATATACCGAACCCTTCTTGACGGTATGAAAAACGGCGGTAATGCGGAGGAGGAAGAATTAAAGAGGGTGTTCTCCCGAGGCGGATTTACAGACGGCTATTTCGTAGGCAACCCCGGGGGTATGCTCGGAATACGCACAGAGGAGGATAAGGGAAAAACACGCTCTCTTGAAACGAAAATCCCCGCTCCCGAAAAGCTTTCCGTTACCGCAAGCGCAAGCTTCTCTTTGGGAGAGCCGTCAAGGCTCACCCTGTCCCTCGGAGAAAGGACGGCAACCGTTTACGGCGCTTCACCCAGGACGGCGCAAAGCTCTCCCTTGACCGAAGAGGTCGTAAAGGCGAGACTTATGAAAATGGGGGGAACCGAATTTTCTCTTGAAAAAAAGGACATAGACCTCACCCTCGAAGAAGGAATCAACCTCTCTCCCGGCGAAATAAACGCCCTGCGCAGAAGCGCAGCCGAGGCTCTTATGAATGAGTCAAGAGAGGGAGAGTGTAATCAAAAGTTTACAAATTTCAAAAATCTTTCGTCCTCTGAGAGAAAACCCGGAAGAATAACGGCTTATTTTCACACCTATAAGCTTTTGCGAGAGGTATTACAAAAGGACGCCCGCCTGTTTGATATTTTTAGTGAAATATACCTTCCGCTAAACGAATATTCGGAAAACGCAGAGCTTTGTGAAGATATCCTTCCGGCGCTTCCGCCCGTAATAACGGAGAGCGAGAAGGAAGGGGTTAAGAAAATGCTTTCCTTGGCAAGAGAGAGGGGAGCGAAGCGAGCGCTTATATCAAATTTGTCACACATCTCTCTGGTAAAAGCTTACGGACTTACCCCTACGGGTGATTTTCGCCTGAACGTCACAAACTCGCTCACGAGCGCCGAATATATACGTCTTGGCGTTGATGGACTCATACTTTCGCCCGAGCTGACGCTCCCTATGGCGAGGGACATAGGCGGTTCGGTAATAGTTTACGGAAGAATACCGCTTATGCTTACCGAGCGTTGCTTTATTAAGGAAAATTTCGGCTGCGACAGCTGCGGCTCTGCGGTATTAAGGGACAGAACGGGAATCGGCTTTCCGATAATCCGTGAATATCCTCACCGAAACCTGATTTTAAATTCCACGCCCACCTATATGGGAGATAAGCTGGACGAGCTTTTTTCTGCCGGGCTTTCCTCTCACCATTTTATCTTTACGGTAGAGTCAGCGGAGCAGGCTTGCGAGGCGGTCTTTTCTTACAAAGAAAAAAAGCCGCTCCCCTATTCTGTTCGCAGAATGGGAAAGCGCAGCTAGGAGAGCGCAGAATTTCATATTACAAAGCAAAGAGCAAAAGAAATGCGTGTTTTCCGTTATTAAAAATTAAGCATTGCTTTAATTTCTTATGAAAGTGTGCCAGAATGTTAATACAGAAAGAAAAGGACCGGAAAATATGAAAACCTATCTGTTTGATTTTGACGGAACGCTTG
>JAZSBB010000071.1:0-28033 GCA_045602185.1 Eubacteriales bacterium | reverse complement strand
ATACGGACGTTTTTCCTGCTGTAAGCTCATCAAATTTATTGAATATTTCAGCTTCCGCCAACGGATCGAGAGAAGCTGTCGGCTCGTCAAGCACGAGTATATCCGAATCACTGTAAAATGCTCTTGCAATTGCGAGCTTCTGCCATTGACCGCCCGAAAGCTCTATTCCGTTCGCCTCAAAAACTCTGGTAAGCGGGGTATCAAAGCCGTCAGGAAGCGCACGTATAAAATCTTCGGCGTCTCCCGATATGGCAGCGTTTACTATTTCGTCTTTATTTTCTTCTCTTGTGGCGTCACCGAAGCGAATATTTTCCGCAGCGGTTTCCGCATACTTTCCAAAATCCTGAAAGATAATTCCGAAGAGATTATAATATTCCTTAGGGTCGTATTCCTTTATATTGTGCCCGTCAAGAAGAATTTCTCCCTCAGTGACATCGTATATTCTGGTTATAAGCTTTATCAAGGTGGTCTTTCCCGCACCGTTAAGACCGACAAGCACGCTTGACTGGCCCGACTTGAAGGTAAGGCTTACGTTGTCTATGATTTTTCTGTCGTTTCCGGGATAAGAGAAGGATACGTTACAAAGCTTTAGGGTATGAGGCACCCCATGCTCTATTTTACGGGGCTCGTCAAGGCTTGATACGACCCGAGGCTCTTCCTTCATAAACTCCATCATATTATCTATGAAAAGGGTTCCTTCGTATATGGTTGCCGTTGCGGTAACCAGGGTGGTTACGTAGCCTGCGACAGAGGTAAGCGCTCCCGTGTAGAGCGAATAATCACCTATCATTCCCTTGTTATAAATTACGTCAACGGCAACGTACGCAAAGAGCGCACAATTTCCGAGGGTAAAAAACAGACTGACAAGTATTCTGGTTACGCTCTCCCTCACCATAAGGCGCTTCAGTCCGCCAAAATACTTTTTGAATACGTTTTTGTATTTTTCGGTAAAGGTATCTCCAAGTCCAAGTATTTTTATTTCCTTGACGTAATCCTTCGAAACCATAAGCTGAGAATAATAGCTCATAGCACGTCTGTCCTTAGAGTGACGGCGTATATAAAGGTAGTTGCGGTTCTTGAAGAAATAGGTTACGAGCGCACCCGGCAGAGCGCAGAGTATTATTATAACCGGAGCTAAGGGACTAAGCGTGGCAAGGACCACAATATAAGACGCGACGCTTATAAGCGCACTTATAACACGGAAGGTTGCCGTTAATATTCCTATCGGCCGCATTCCCGCTTCTCTGTTTGCATTCTCAAGCTTTTCATAAAATTCCGGACGGTCAAATGAGGAAACGTCAACCGATTTTGCCTTGTTTATTATTTTGAGCTTTATGTGGTTTCCGACAAGCTCACCCGCTATAGCCGTTACCATATCGTTTATACGCTCGAAAATTTTCTTTGCAAGCATATATACGAACTGCAAAATAAAGAGGAAAAATACCGGATAAAGCGAATCAAAAAGCTCGTCCCAAACACTGCCAAGCTTCTCGCTTGAAGATATCAATACGGATATTTCGTCAAGCAAAAATTTCGTTATGTAAGAGCCGACAACCGGCAAAACACCGTCAAGGATACATAGCGCTATCATAGCGAAAAGCAGCAACGGTGCAGTTCCCCATACAAGAGAAATTATGTAAAAGAGCCTGGACGCAAAGGCTTTTATAGCTTTCGGAGCGTCAAGTATAAGCTCTTTTTTCGTTTTTTTTCTTTTAACCGGGGTTTTGCGGAGTGGAGGCATCATCAAACCCATTTTCTGCTCCTTTTGTTTTTTTGGATTTTTTTGGGTTGCTCAGTCCCGACCACAAAAAAATTATAATCTGGACGGGTATTCCTATCACGTAAATAATCCATATATTGAAATCGGACAGTGCGAGAAAGGTTATATGCACGGACGTAAGAAGCGTCCAAGAGATAAGCGTTATCATAAGATAATTGAGCTTTTTTATTCCCCATATCGAATTGAATACGAGAGCGACAACGAGACAGAGAGGAGTAGCGTATATGAATACAAGCCACGAGGAAAATGCCGACTCAACGTCAAGAAAGCCCAGAGCTACGAACAAAACCGTGGCTATAAGCCATACCAGCATAGACGCCAGAAAGGAAATCAGCATCCTGTTGCGGCGGACTATTTTGGAAACGGTTTTCGACCGCTTCAAAGCCTCGCTGTGATCCTCGGCAAAAAGATAGTCAACCGATACCAAAAAGAGATCGGCAATTTTTTTAAGCATAAAGATGTCCGGAAAGGATTCGCCTCTTTCCCATTTTGATACCGCTTTATCCGAATAACTGAGCTTTTCGGCAAGCATAAGCTGAGTCATTCCCGCCTGCTGACGAAGCTCGCATATATTTTTCGCAACGACCTCTCTAAGCTCACTCATAGAAGCACTCCTTTCGTTTTGAGTAAAAATATCTGTTATAATTATACCACGTTTTATGAAAAAATCAATACCGATTCAATTTGCCGTGAGAAAAAAGAGGAGTTTTACCGAGCGTCATTATTCCAAACGAGCCTTCCCGCAGGGATATACTGCCGGGATTAAAGAGATAAAGCGGTTTTTTTAGCTCGGTTAAGTAGCTTAGCTCGGGTATATGGGTGTGTCCGAAAAGAAGAACGTCTGCCTCACGGGCGTTTGCAAGAGAAACAAGTCCTTCCTTTCCGCTCTTTGCTCCGTAAAGGTCGCCGTGTGTCAAAACTATATTGTATCCCATAAGATTTACAGCCTCGGTTTTCTTTACGGCAGAGCCTGAAAAGTCGGTATAGGCATCGCAATTTCCCTTGACGCATATAAAGCTTACCAAGGGATATTTTACGGCGAGGCTCTCCGCCTCGTATAAGCCGTCTCCAAGAAAAAAGACAACCTCTGCATCTCTATGCATATCAAGAGCTTTTTCCATAAGAAGCGAGGAGCCGTGGGAATCTGAAAAAACAAGGCATTTCATAAAAATTGTTCTCCGTTTTAAAAAATTCATTCACATACTTTCGGATTCTGCATAGTATGGAAATGAAGGTAGGTGATTATGCTTGAAAATAAACAAGGAAATGCTAAGAGAGCTTGCAAAGCTGGGGGACAGCGAGCTATGGCTCGAAATCTGCAAAAAGGCGGAAAAATTCGGATATACGCTGCCAAAAGAGACTCCACCGCCGGAGCAAATGGCAAAAATCAGAAGCGTTATGAACGATGCAGACAAAATAAACACCGCCGAAATACTAAAGCTTATGACGGCGTTTAAGGCTAAGAGAGGACGGGGATAGATTTATGGCAGAAATGGATATGGCCAAAATAGTAAACATGATTTTGGAAAACCCGCAGCTCGTTGAAGAAATACGCAGACTGGCAAGTAAAGAAGACAGCGAGAAAAAAGAGGTCAGCGAAACGCCCGTGGATTTAGCCGAAAATAACGGCGATACGGCGCCCGGCGAATTGTCTCAGAAAAACGCCTTTCAGGAAAATACATACGCTCATAAAAAGTCAAGGCGCAACGAGCTTTTGCGAGCGCTGACCCCGTACGTTTCCGAGCAAAGAGGAAAGGCGATAGAATCAATGATTACTATTGCAGACATCATACTTGCGGTAAGGGAGCAATAATATGTACACACGCAGCTATTTTCCTGAGGAAGAAAAGGTTATCGTGCCCGAAAATTATGACGGCAGCGCTTTTAGTGAAAGAGTAACCGAAAAAGACGTGTGTGCAAACGAGGACTGCGCAGAGAAAAAAGCAGAGCCCGCCGTTTCATTTATCCAAAAAGAAGAAAGCGAAAATGAGGAAAACGCATTCAGTCCTCTTTCGTCCGTATTTGAACGGCTGCCCTTTAAAAAAGCATTTTCATTCGGGCCGCTCGGCGCACTTTCGGGAATATTCACAAAAGGGCCTAAGAATATAAAAATAGGCACAGAGGAAATTCTTTTGGCAGCTCTCGCCATTTACCTCTTTTTATCAAAGGACGGCGACAAGGAATGCGCCTTGATGCTTTTACTTTTGATATTTATAGATTAGTGTAAATAATTGTTAACAAAACGGACTGTCATTTTCGTGTTAATGGCAGTCCGTGTAAAATTAAACGTCAAAAAAGTGAAAACTGGTTAGTTTCCGAAAGCCCGTCAAGAACGTGGTTTTTGCGCAGTATTTCTATGACTGCCTTCGATATTCCTGTTCGCTCCCTAAGGTCCTCGACCGACCATATATTGTACTTATCTCTCGCTTCGACTATCTTTTCCGCCGCAGCATCGCCAAGTCCGACAAGAGAGTTAAAGGGCATTCTTATCCTTCCGTTTTCAGGCAAGAAGGCTTTAGCATCTGACTTTTTGAGGTCAACTCCAAGGAAGCTTACGCCTCTTGCCATAGCCTCTCTTACGAGGTAGAGCGTGGAAAGAAGCTCGTTTTCCTTTTGTGTCATATCGTTACCCTTTTCCTCAAGCTCCTTTACGGCACGGTTTACTCCCACGTATCCGCCGCCTACTATCTCGGCGTCAAAGCCTGCCGGCGCAACGGTAAAGAAGGCTGCGTAAAATTCCATAGGGTAATATATTTTGTACCAGCCCAGTCGGATAGCCGACATATCGTACGCTGCAGCGTGCGCCTTAGGAAACATATACTTGATTTTTTTGCACGACCATATATACCAGTCCGGTACGCCGTGTTCAAGCATAGTTTGCTCCCATTCGGGAGTAAGCCCCTTTCCCTTTCTGACAGCCTCCATAATCTTAAACGAGGTGGAATCGTCAAGCCCTTTTTGTATGAGATAGAGCATTATTCCGTCTCGTGTTCCCACGACCTCAGAAATCGTGCAGGTTCCGTTCTTTATCAGCTCCTGTGCATTTCCAAGCCATACGTCAGTTCCGTGTGTGAGTCCCGAAATCTGCAGCAAATCGGCAAAGGTTTTAGGCTGAGCATCTATCAGAACCTGCTGAATAAATCTGGTTCCCATTTCGGGTATGCCGTAAGTGCCGAGAAGGCAGCCGCCGATATCCGAGGGGCTTATTCCGAGAGGCTTCGTAGAGGCAAAAAGCTCATAGACCGACTTGTCGTTCATTTTTACGTCAAGCACACTTGTATTCGTATAATTTTCAAGCATTTTATACTTGGTCGGCATATCGTGGCCGAGCTCGTCAAGCTTGAGTATAGTATCGTGAAGGTAGGAGAACTGGAAATGAGTCGTTATGATATCCGAATTAGGGTCGTCTGCCGGGTGCTGAATAGGCGTGAAATCGTATATCTCGTATTCCTTGGGAACGACTATTATTCCTCCGGGGTGCTGCCCCGTAGTTCGCTTAACGCCAACGAGCTTGGTTACCATATGCGACATCTCTGCCTTGGGTATGCTGATTTTTCGCTCCTCAAGGTATTTCGCTATATAGCCCCAGGCGGTTTTATCGGCAAGCGTTCCTATTGTTCCGGCACGGAAAACGTGGCCCTGCCCGAAAAGCTCCTCGGTGTACTTATGTACTCTGCCCTGCACGTCTCCCGAGAAATTAAGGTCTATATCGGGGGATTTATCGCCCTTGAAGCCAAGGAAGGTTTCAAAGGGAATATCGTGTCCGTCCTGATACATCAGCTCTCCGCAAACGGGACAAGCCTTATCGTCAAGGTCAAAGCCGGAGCCAACGCTTCCGTCCGTGAAGAACTCGCTATGCTTACATTTCAGGCATCTGTAATGAGGGGGGAGCGGATTAACCTCCGAAATGCCCGACATCGTTGCGACAAGAGAAGAACCGACCGAGCCTCTGGAGCCTACGAGATAGCCGAGACTTTCGGAATAGGCTACAAGCTTTACCGCTATCATATAGAGGACGGCAAAGCCATTTTTGATTATCGAATCAAGCTCCTTTTTAAGACGCTTTTCAACAATTTCCGGCAAAACCTCGCCGTACCAGTCGTGCGCTCTTTTCCAGCAGGACTCCGTAAGCTCCTCGTTTGCTCCCGGGAGCGAGGGGTCATATCTGCCCTCGGGGATAGGTCTTATACGCTCACACATATCCGCAATTTTGCACGGGTTGTCAATAACGACCTCCTCGGCTATTTCCTTACCGAGATACGCAAACTCGCCGAGCATTTCCTCGGTTGTGCGCAGATGTATAGGCATCTCCTTATCCGCATCGGAAAAGCCCATAGAAGCAAGAAGCACTCTGCGGTATATTTCGTCCTCTCGGTTTATAAAATGCGCATCACAGGTGGCGCATACCGGGCGTGAAAGCTTCTTACCCAAATCGTATATCTGACGGTTTATATCCTCAAGCGTTTTTTCGTCCTTTACTTTTCCCTCGTCTATTAAAAAGCGGTTATTGCATATCGGTTGAATTTCAAGATAATCGTAAAACGAGGCTATCTCCTCTATCTCCTGCGAGCTTCTTTTTTCAAGTATCGCTTTATAAAGCTCTCCCGATTCGCAAGCCGAGCCTATTATAAGCCCTTCACGGTACTGCTCAAGCACCGTTTTGGGTATTCTCGGATTTTTCTTATAGTAGTCAAGGTAACTGAAGGATATAAGCTTATAGAGGTTTTTGAGTCCCTCTCTGTTTTTTGCGAAAATTATCATATGGTAGCTTGGCAGTTTAAGCGGGTCGGTTTTTTCGCTCATCGTGTCAAGCATTGAGGGAAAATCGAATATGCCCTCGCTGCGAAGCCTTTCCTGCATAACGAAGAATATTCTTGCAAGCGTTGCGGCATCGTCCGATGCTCTGTGATGGTGAAAATCGTCAAGCTTATAAAGCTTGGCTATAGTATCGAGCTTATGGTTTTTAAGCTCGGGATTTACGTATTTTGAGAGTCCTACGGTGTCAAGAAAGGTATTGTTAAACGGAATACCAAGCCTTTCCGCAGCAACTCTGATAAAGCCTACGTCAAAGTTTGCGTTATGCGCAATAAGCAGCCTGTCCCCCACAAAATCAAAGAACTGCTCTATAGCCTCCTTTTCCTTGGGAGCGCCCTTTACCATTTCATCGGTGATAGAGGTAAGGGCGGTTATCTCCTCGGGGATATGGCATTCGGGGTCAACGAAAATATCCATAGTATCGATAATTTCGCCAGATTTTATTTTTACTGCGCCTATCTCTATAATTTTCGAGGTACGGTTGGAAAGTCCCGTCGTTTCAATGTCGAAAACTATCATTTCGTCATCAAAGGCGGGGTAACTGCTTCCAAAGACGCACCTTGCCGTATCGTTTACGAAATACGCTTCTATACCGTATAGAATTTTAAGGTCGCAATCCTTCTCTTTTTCAAGGGCGAGCATTACCTCGGGAAACGCCTGAACGTTTCCGTGGTCGGTTACCGCTATCGCCTTATGCCCCCAGCGGATAGCCGTTTTTACTATCTCCTCGGGGGTAATTATCGCATCCTTTTGGCTCATATTGGAGTGAAGGTGAAGCTCGACTCTCTTTTTCGGAGCGTTATCAAGACGCTCAAGCTTTTTTATTTTCTTCACCGCTCTGAACGAAACGAAGGGCTCGTTATCGAATTTATCTCTTATCATTCTGCCGAAAATTGCAACGCTGGCTCCCGGCTTGAAGCCTTTCACCCATTCGATTTCCTCGGGTGTCAATGATTTTTTCGCATAGGTTCCCGATGCGCCGTCAGATATACCTATAGTAACGGTGGTTTTATCTCCCGAACGTGTTTCCTTGGTTTCGACCGAAAAGACGGTTCCGAGAATGACGAAATTTCCCTTAGCCGACTCCAGCTCGGAAAGAGGACGGGGCATAGATATATCAAAATCCTCGCCGAAAACGTCTTCGGGGGCTGAGACGTCGTACACGCTTGCGCCCATACGGTATTCGGTTTCACTTATTTTCTCGTTATTTCCCGTCATTACGGAAACCCCGGATTTTTTGTCGAAATCATAGTGAGGATCTCTTGCTCTGGCTTCTTGCTCTCTTTGCCTTTCGCTTTCCTCACGGCTTTTTATATAATCAATGCGGTTTTGCTCCTCGGCTTCTTTAATGCGTCTTTCTCTCAGCGCTTCTCTTTGCGCCTCAAATTTTCCGGTTGACTCGGACGAGCGGATTTTTATATCACGCTCGACTCCGTATCTATTATAGAGTATATTCGAGAGTATCTGCTCGGTATCCGCATTTTTTAAGAAGGCTATTCCCTCCTCGTAAAAAGGAATCTCTGCCGTTATAGTTGCGCCATCGTCAAAATATACGGCATTCATAAAAAATCCGTTGGTTACGGCGCCGCATATCGCAGCCTCGGCAGTTATCTCGCCAAAGCGCTCCACGGTAAACTCGCTTTGAGGAAAATGAGGCAGTATTTTAAAGGATTCCGCCTCGTAAAGCGCTCGGCATTCGTCCTCTATTTCATAGATTAGCTCGGGCTCCTCGTGATAATCAAAGGAAAGCTCGACCTCTACACGCACCGGATTTTTCGTGTATCTGAAGCGTTCCGAATGAGCGCGCAAAAGAAGCTCACGCTTCTCTTGTGAAGGTGAGTATCTTTTAAACACGTCAAAAAACCGTTTTTCGTTTGCCATCCATGCCTCCGTCCTTTTGGGAAGATGCGTCCTTTATTCTTTTGCCATCAGCTTTATTTCGTCTATCAGCTCGTCTATGACGTTTTCTTCCTTGATTTTCCTTATTATTTCTCCCTTTTTGAATAAGAGAGCCTCGCCGTTTCCGCCCGCTATGCCGATGTCGGCTTCTCTTGCCTCTCCCGGTCCGTTTACTGCGCAGCCCATCAAGGCAACCTTGAGCTTTAGCTTATCAATCCCCGTTTCACTAGCCTTTTTCTCAAACTGCTCAGAAAGACTTATCAGATTGATTTTCGTTCTTGCACAGGTCGGGCAGGACACGATATCCAGTCCTCGCTTTTCCGTCAGCAAAAGAGTGGAAAGTATCTCTCTTGCGGCGTATATTTCTTTTGTCGGGTCGTCCGTCAGAGATACTCTGACTGTATCGCCTATCCCCTCGGAAAGCAGCGTTCCTATTCCGATACTGCTCTTTATAAGCGCTCTTTCTCTCGCTCCCGCCTCGGTAACTCCGAGGTGCAGAGGATAGCTCGTCCTTTCGGCAAGTATTCGGTTTGCCTTTATCATTTCGGGAACGCTTGACGCCTTAACCGAAACGGCTATTTTGTCAAATCCACACGACTCGAGAATAGACGTATGATAAAGGGCGCTTTCGGCAAGTGCCTCGGCAGTCGGGGCACCGTATTTTTCCAGTATATGCTTTTCTACAGAACCTGAATTTACCCCTATTCTGATAGGTATTTCTCTTTGAGCCGCCGCTTTGACTACCGCCTCAACGTTTTTTCTCTCTCCTATGTTTCCCGGATTTATTCTTATTTTGTCTATACCCGCTTCTATTGACAAAATCGCTAAGCGATAGTCAAAATGTATATCCGCAACAAGCGGGATTTTTACGCCTCGGTTCTTTAACTCGGATATGGTTTTTACAGACTCCGTGTCGGGAATCGCAAGACGGACTATATCGCAGCCCGCCTCACAAAGCCTCATTATCTGGCCGTAGGTTGCGTCAACGTCAGAGGTAGGCGTGTTCGTCATAGACTGCACGCTTATAGGATACGAGCTGCCTATTCCGATATTTCCAACCTTAAAACCTACTGTTTTTCTTCTGTATGAATTATAGCTCATAGTCAAATTCCTTTAGACAACAAGTTGTATTATATCCTTTATCATTATGACGAATGAAAGCCCCAAGAGGAGAGCTAATCCCACAGCATTTATCATTCCTTCTATCCTTGGGGGAACTCTCTTTCTCGTTACCATTTCAAAAAGTATCGTTATAAGTCTTCCTCCGTCCAGCGCAGGTATCGGCAAAAGATTCATAACGCCGAGATTTATGCTTATAAGCGTTACTATATAAAGAAGCGAGCTTGCTCCCTCTCTTGCCGCATCGCCTATGGCACTCGATATTCCTACCGGCCCGGAAACTGCAGCAAAGGTATATCTTCCCGTCAAAAGATCGTAAATAGATTCCCAACACATTCTTACTATCAAAGCGGATTTGTGAAAGGAATAGCTGAGAACGGTTCCTAAGCTTTTTTCCACTCGGTAAACCTTAAAGTCCATTGCGCCGAACGTCTGCCCGTCTTGGTCAATGGAAGGAAAAATTACGTCCGGGATTACAATAACGTTTCCCTTTCGCTCTACGGTTATATCGAGAGGCTCACAGCCTCTGCGCATTATTTCGTAAGAAAGCTCGTCTAATATTTTTACTTTTTTTCCGTCAACCTCAATTATTTTATCTCCTACCATAAGTCCGGATTCCGATGAGGATATTGCGTATCCCGTTTCGGATTTGCTGACAAATTCGCCTACTGTGGTATCTCCAACGTTGATAATTGACGTGAGGACTATCATAGCGATAAATCCTGCAACGATATTTACAAAGGCTCCCGCAGCGGTTATAATAAATCTCTGCCAAGCCGGCTTTTTATCAAACGTGTTTGGGTCCTCGGGTGCTCCCGGCTCTGCCGGCTTACCGTCCTCTCCCGCCATAGCTACGAATCCGCCTATGGGAAAGAGCGCTATAGAATAGCGTATCCCCGTTTTTTTGGAGTCGAAATGAAAAAGGCGGGGGCCCATTCCTATAGAAAACTCATTTATGGTTACGTGGAATATTCTTGCAGTAATATAGTGTCCAAACTCATGAATAAAAATGAGAAAGCCGAATACCAGAATTGCTATCACAATGGTTCCAAAAGTACCCAAATCATTTCTCCTCGATAATATTTTTCGTTATTTTTCTTGCTTCTCTGTCAAAATATATAAGCTCCTCTACCGAAGAAGCGACACTGCCAAGCATTCTGTCAAAGGCTTTTGTAACCACCTCTGCTATATCAAAAAAGGATATCTTTTCCGAAAGAAACGCTTCAACCGCCACCTCGTCTGCCGCATTCAGTATCGCCGGCATAGCTCCGCCGAGCCTCATAGCACGGCTCGCAAGTGAAAGAAGCGGAAAAGCCTCGGTATCAGGCTCAAAAAACGTAAGTCTGCCTATTTTTACTAAGTCAAGCTCCTCTGATATTCCCTCGCATCTTTCGGGAAAATCAACCGCATACTGAACGCACATACGCATATCCGGAACGGAAAACTCCCCGATAACCGTATTATCAATATATTCCACTGCGGAATGGAGTATGCTCTCTCTGTGTATTACTATTTTTACCTTTTCAGGCGCTACGCCAAACAGGTGAGCCGCTTCTATAAGCTCAAAGCCCTTGTTCATAAGGGTTGCTGAGTCTACGGTTATCTTCTTGCCCATTTTCCAGGTAGGGTGGGCAAGAGTTTCTGCCAGCGTGACGCTCTTTAATTCTTCCTTGGTTTTTGAAAAAAACGGGCCGCCCGATGCGGTGAGGATTATTCTTTTGACCTCACTCCCTTTTCCTGAGAAAAGCGACTGAAAAATTGCAGAATGCTCACTGTCAACCGGTATTAGCTCACAGCCCTTCAGGCGAGCCTTTTGCATTACTATTTCCCCCGCTATAACAAGAGATTCCTTGTTTGCAAGGGCTAGTCTTTTCCCCTCGTCTATAACGGTAAGCGTGGGTATGAGTCCCGCTTCTCCGATAATAGAATTAATAACGGTTTCGCTCCTCGAAAGCCTTATTCCCTCAAGTATTCCTTCTTCGCCCGAAAGAACTCTGATATCGGTGTCAGCCAACCGGATTTTCAAGTCCTTTGCCGCACTCAAATCTGCCATAGCAACGAATGCGGGAGAAAATTTTCTTGCGTGCATTTCCATTTCACGACTGTTCTTTTGGCCGCACATATAATCTATTTTGTAACCTCTTTTTTCGGCAACCGAAAGCGCTTGCGTACCAACCGAGCCGGTTGCGCCGAGAACCGATATTACCTTTTCCATATATAATATTTCCTTTCCCAGCCGTCTTACTCCTTGAGGGGAGCTTATTAATATCTTAGAGAGAAAAGGGGCCCGATAAAGACAAGCCCCTTTTCGTTACCGCCTTGACTATGCAAAGGGCGGGAAAAATACGCAGAAAACGTAAAGCAGGGGTGCTACCGCAAGGATTGAATCGAAGCGGTCAAGTACTCCTCCGTGACCGGGAAATATATTTCCGTAGTCCTTCACGCCGTGCTCTCTCTTTATAAGCGAGAATATAAGGTCGCCAAACTGCGCTACTATTGACAGAATAAATCCGAGTATAACGAGAACGATATAATTCGGCTTAGGCCCGCCGATAAGACTGATTATAAGTCCGTAAAGTGCAAACGCAAGAGTGGTACATACTATTCCGCCTATCGAGCCTTCTACTGTCTTTTTAGGGCTTATTTCTTCTATAAGCTTATGCTTTCCGAAGGCTCTGCCTACAAAATAAGCAAACATATCGCAAATCCAGCTCGCAACGAATACGAGCCCGAACATATAGACTCCGTTTTTGATATACCTGACAATAGATAACGCAGTGAACGCAAGCGATATGTAGAAAAGAAGCGTTACTTGCGTGGAAATATCCGCAAATTTAACCTTTCCTCTTGACAAAACTGCGTATCCGAAAAGATACATCATAAAAGCGAAAAGCGCACCTGCCGAAATGAGAATAAAATCAAAGCTATTCGCATCAAAGAAATAGGAGCATATCGGCAGCGCCATAGCGATGATATACATAGGCACCCAAACGAACGGCTTATGACGGAAGCCTGTAAGTCCCGTTATCTCATACATAGCCGCAAGGCTCAAAAGCGCTATCGCCATAGGATAAACGAGATACTCGGAAAGAATCAGTATCGGAATACCGATTACTGCTATTCCTATAGATGTTAAAACTCTGACTTTCATTGTTTTTGTTCTTCCTTATCCAGTCCCCCGAATCTGCGCTTACGCTTATAGAAGGCTCGGACGGCTTTCATTATTTCTTCGTCTCCAAAATCCGGCCAAAGCGTATCAAGCACGAATAATTCAGAATACGCTCCCTGCCAAAGCAAAAAATTTGACACTCTGAAATCTCCGCCCGTTCTTATTATGAGGTCGGGGTCGGGAGATTTTACCGTGTACATATATTTTGACAGAATTTCCTCGGTTAAAACCTCGTTTCCGTCATCAAACGCCTTGTTTGCCGCATTGACTATCTCGGCTCTGCCGCCGTAATTAAGCGCAACGTTACAAACGAAGGGCTTATCGGTTGCCATATTTTCAACCTCTATGCATTTTGAACGCAGAGGCTCCGGAATAGGCGTTAGGTCTCCGATAAATTTTACGCAGAAATTCTTGTCGGTTTGTATTTTTTCCACAACTACCTCTACGAGATACTTGTAGACAAGCTTCATTATGACGTCTACCTCTTCCTTTGGGCGCTTCCAGTTTTCTGTTGAGAAGCAGTAAAGAGTAACGTGATGAACTCCGATTTCTCGGAACTTTTCAAGCACCGGCTGTATTCGCTTTGCGCCAGCTATATGTCCTGCGCTGCGGATAAGCCCCCTTCTCTTTGCCCATCTGCCGTTTCCGTCACATATTATAGCAACAGAATCAAGACGGTCGTCCGTCATAAAATCTGTCTTCTTTTTCTTAAAAAACACCGCTAAATCTCTCTTTCGGGATTTAATTAATCATATTTCCATTATTTCTTTGGTTTTACTTGCGGTAACTGCGTCAACCTCTTTGATATACTTATCGGTCAAGTCCTGAACTGCCTTGTCCGAGAGCTTTGCCTCGTCCTCAGTTATTTCGGAATCCTTCTTCATCGCCTTTATCTTATCGTTGGCGTCACGGCGGATATTACGAACCGCAACCTTTGCGTCCTCGCCCATCTTAGCTATCTGCTTTGAAAGCTCACGGCGGCGCTCCTCGGTTGTCGGGGGGAAGGAAAGTCGAAGGCAGGAGCCGTCATTCTGAGGGTTAATTCCAAGGTCTGAGGTAAGAATCGCCTTTTCAATTCCCTTCATAGCCGACTTATCCCAAGCAGTTATAACTATGGTACGTGCGTCCGTAACCTTTATCTCTGCGATAGACGATATCGGCGTGGGGGAGCCGTAATAGTCAACGTTTATCTTTTTAAGAACGTCCGGATTTGCTCTGCCGGCACGAATTGTTGAAAGGTTCTCCGTATAGGAAGAAATAGTCTTCTTCATTTTTGTTTCAAAATCTTTAGTATCAAGCTTCATTTTATGTTCTCCTCATTATGTAATGTAAATTTTTTGTCTAGCTTTATTCTGCCGTTATTACTGTGCCTTTAACCGTGCCCTCGACAGCCTTCACGATGTCCTCGGGGTTTTTAAGTCCGAACACGTATATCGGCATTTCGGTAGAAAGACAAAATGCGGTTGCCGTTGCGTCTATTGCTTTGAGGTTCATACTGAGCACCTCTGACGCCTTTATGCGTTCAAGCTTCTTTGCTGTCGGATCGATTCTGGGATCTGCCGTGTATATATAATCTACGTTCTTCGCCATAAACATCGCATCGGCGCCTATTTCAGCCGCCCTCACCGCACCGGTCGTATCGGTTGAAAGATACGGAATTCCAAGTCCGGCTCCGAATATAACTATCTTTCCCTCGGAGAGATATTTTTTCGCAACGTCAGCGGAATAATTCTCCGCAAGCGGCGACATAGGTACGGCAGTCATAACCGCTGCCTCAGCTCCGGCTCTTTCAATTGCGTCCTTCATACATATAGAATTGATAACGGTTGCAAGCATTCCCATTCTGTCTGCCGAGGTTCTGTCCATATCAGCGCCCTGCCTGCCTCGCCAGATATTTCCGGCTCCCAAAACAAGCGCTATTTCATATCCCTTGCTCTTACACTCAACAAGGGCGCAAGCGACCTTATCGACAAATTTAACGTCATAGATTTCAGAGCCTCCGTTTGCGAGAGCTTCGCCCGAAAGCTTGAGCAATATTCGTTTCATAGCCATAATACCCCACAATAGTTTTATATATTTTATTTTACAACATATTAGGATTTTTGTAAACACTTTTTTTAATATTTTTAAAATATTTTTTTAAATAAGTAAATCTCAAAGCAAATGCAACGGCTCACGCTTTAGCGGCATTCGATTTGAGAATTTACTTCTTTTAATATTCTTTATTTTCTTTAGCGTTTTATAAAGGCTCGTTATCTTTTGCCCGTTTTTATTTCTCCGTGCTTTTGCTCATAGGCTTCGATAAGGTCCCTTATCAGCACTATTATCTGTCCGTTTGCGCTTCTGCCCTCGTAATCTGCGATTACGTGCAATTTGTCTAGCATCGCTTCTTCGATTCTTATTGATAAACTCTTTGTAGCCATATAAACCTCACTTTTGTTTTATTATGTATTTACTTTAAACGTATTTTGTGCTAAAATGTAGCATATAAACACACAAAACATTCAAAATATATTTAATGTGAGGTCGAAATGAAAGTAGCCGTTGTCGGTTCAAGGACGTTGACAAATATTAAGCTTGAACAATACATTACTGAACAAACAGAAGAAATAATCTCCGGAGGAGCTAGCGGCATAGATTTTTGCGCAGCTGAATTTGCAAGAAGCAAAGGATTAAAGCTTACGGAATTTTTGCCTGAATATGAGCATTACGGCCGTGCAGCACCAATCGTAAGAAACAAAATGATAGTCGATTACGCAGATAAAATTATCGTTTTCTGGGACGGAAAATCGAAAGGTTCTTTATCCGTTATCAAATATGCACAAAAACTAAAAAAGCCCCTCGAAATAAACATCTGCAAATAATTTTTGTATTACTGTAAATCTACGAGAAATTGATTTAAATTTAAATAATAGGGTTACATCACCCAAGACTCACTATAAACTAAATGATATCAGCGAAAATCACAAAATTTCTTTGATGCGTTTTTTAGAATGTAGAAGCAAAAACCAAGAGAGAGTACTCGTAATTCTAAAGGACAGCTCTGATAAAAACAGATAGGATGCCTATAGACAAGAAAAGGACGGAGAAATTTTACGTTTCTCCGTCCTGTCTTTTTATTTGCAAGGACTGCCTTTATGGGCGTAAAAGCAAAACGCATAGCTTATTTGAGCGCTATAGCTTCCTTTGCCTTTGCAACTATGTTTTCCTTTGTGAGTCCGTACATTTCAAGCAGCTGAGGAACCTTTCCGCTTCTGCCGTACTTATCCTCTACGCCTACACGCTTTACCGGAACGGGACAGCTCTCGGAAAGCAGCTCACATACCGCACCGCCAAGGCCGCCTATAACGTTATGCTCCTCTGCCGTTACAACTGCACCGGTCTTTTTCGCAGATGCGCATACAAGCTCGTTATCGAGGGGCTTTATCGTATGTATATTGATTACCTCTGCGCTTATACCCTCTGCGCCCAGAAGCTCTGCTGCTTCAAGCGCAACGTGAACCATATATCCGGTTGCGATTATCGTAACGTCACTGCCTTCCTTCATAGTAATGCCTTTTCCTATTTCAAATTTGTAATCGGGCATTTCGGCGGTAAGATTCGGAACGGCAAATCTGCCGAAGCGAAGATACATAGGGCCGTAGAAATTGATTGCCGACTCTACTGCCGCATATGCTTCGTTTGCATCTGAGGGATTGACTATCGTCATTCCGGGAACGGTACGCATAAGGGCGATATCCTCGTTACACTGGTGCGTTGCGCCGTCCTCTCCTACGGTTATTCCTGCGTGAGTTGCGCCAATTTTTACGTTAAGGTGGGGATAGCCTATGGAATTACGAACCTGCTCGTAGGCTCTGCCCGCTGCAAACATAGCGAACGAGGAAGCAAAGACAACCTTGCCTGTCGTTGCGATTCCGGCTGCTACGCTTATCATATTTCCTTCTGCTATTCCGCAGTCAAAAAATCTTTCAGGGAATTTTTTCTTGAACACACCCGTTTTTGTCGCTGCCGCAAGGTCTGCGTCAAGAACGAGAAAATCGTATTTTTCACCAAGCTCGGCAAGTGCTGCGCCGTAGCTCTCTCTTGTAGCCTTCTTATCTGCCATTGTATCTCTCCTTATTTAAGGCTCTCGCCGATTTTTTCAAGCTCTTCCACAGCTACCTTGTAAAGATCCTCTTTAGGAGCCTGACCGTGCCACTCGCACTTGTTTTCCATATACGAAACGCCCTTGCCCTTTACGCTGCCAGCAATAATAACGGTAGGCTTTCCTTTTACGGTTTTAGCCTCGGCAAACGCTGCTTCAAGCTCATTAAAGCTATGAGCATCAACCGTTATAACGTGCCAACCGAACGCTTTGAACTTCTCATCGTGAGGCGTAGGATTCATAACCTCAGCTATCGGGCCGTCTATCTGCAAACCGTTAAGGTCGAGAACAATGCAAAGATTATCAAGCTTATAGTGAGATGCGAACATAGCCGCCTCCCACACCTGACCTTCCTCACTCTCACCGTCTCCGAGAACTGCATATACGCGGTAGGGTGCGTTATATACCTTGCCCGAAAGTGCCATTCCGCAAGCAGCGGAAAAGCCAAGACCTAGCGAGCCTGTTGTCATATCAACTCCGGGCGTTCCCTTCATATCGGGGTGGCCCTGGAGGTGAGAATCAATCTGCCTCAGAGTCTTAAGCTCGGATTTGGGAAAAAATCCCTTTTCTGCAAGTACCGAGTAAAGTGCCGGTGCGGTATGTCCTTTAGAGAGGACGAAGCGGTCTCTTTCGGGCATTTTGGGATTTTTGGCGTCCACGTTCATTTCCTCGTAATAGAGGTAGGTAAGAATATCTGCAATAGAGAGCGACCCGCCCGGATGTCCGCAGCCTGCGCTGTATACCGACTCGATTATTCCGAGGCGGACATCGTTTGCAATGCGTTTCAGTTCTAATTCTCTTGCTTTTTCCATAAAAATCTCCTTTTGATGCTAAAAGCATTTTTCTCTTACATAATTTTACTACATAAGTTACCAAAAGTCAATAGAATAAAAATAAAAGGTTTCTAACCCTTGATTCTCTAACGGACACACGTAAAAATAAGGCGAGGTACAGAGCATAAAACCTATACCTCGCCTATTTAATTTTAAGTTATACCTAAATGCAAAAGCTGAAAATCCATTGTTTTTGCGAATTAGTAGCGCTTTCTTTTCTTTATCTGGAAAAATGCGCCCGGCAAAGCAACGAGCAAAACTATAACGAGCGTTCCTATCCAGCCGTTTCCGCCAAGAAAATCAAGAGTCGAATAATCAAAAATCAAACTTTTGAGCGTCATAGCCACAAGAAATCCCGCCAGCGCTGCCGTTCCAAGCATTTCAACATATTTGAGCAATATAAACGCCAACGCTACCGCTACCGCAGCTATAACGAGGGAAACTATCGCTTTGTCAAGCGAATATTCCGCCACGGCATCGTTAAGGAAAAATCCCTTATAGCACACGATGTAAACGCTGTAAAGTCCGCTTGCCGCAAACAAAACAACGTATATAAATCTATAGAGTATTGCTGCAAGTAATCCTATAATGATTCCGCTAACCCAGCCGGGAATTGCCGCTATATCCACAAGCAACGGCGGAACAAAATAAACCCCCAGAACAAATCCGACAACGAGAAAAGTCAAAAATTTAAGCACAGGAAGCATTCGCTTTCCAAAAAACGCAACTACCAGCAAGAATGCGATAATTATGTACGGAATTGCCGGCATCACCGGTCCAAGAAAGCTCATAAGGGCTGTCCATATAACTTTTATATCTGAATTCTGTGTTATCGAATAGTATAGGTCAACAATAGACTGCCAAAGCTCACCAAAACCGAACCGAGCTTCTTTTATGGCAGTGAAAAAGTCACCAAAGCTTAGAAACACCTAAGGCACCTCTTTTCGTAAAATTGCGCTACACGGGGTAGCATCGACTGCTTTAAGTCAAATCTAGTATAGCATAAATTTTACTGAAAATCAAGTGTAAGAGCGTATTTATTTTGCGGGATGAACAAACTATTTATTTTCAGAATTGCCAAGAAACGCCAAAAGCTTAGGATTATCCTTGCTTTCAAAGACCTCCTTCGGTGTGCCGAATGCCTCTACCACACCGTCCGCCATAAACATTATTTTGTCCGAAACGTTCTTCGCAAAAGTCAGCTCGTGAGTTACTATTATCATAGTTCTGTCGTGGTTTTTAAGCTCACGTATTACCTTCAGCACCTCTCCCGTAAGCTCCGGGTCAAGCGCTGAGGTCGGCTCGTCAAAGCAAAGTATTTTCGGAGAAAGCATAAGCGCTCTCGCTATGGCGACTCTTTGCTGCTGTCCGCCGGAAAGCTGATAAGGATAGGAGTCCTTCTTTTCAAGAAGCCCTGTAGCTGAGAGTATTTCCTCCGCTCTCTTATCTATATCCTCAAGTATCTGCTTTTTGTTCTCCTTATAATCTGCCCTCTCCTTTGCGTGAAGCCTAGGCGCAAGTGTCAAATTTCCAAAGACGCTATACTGGGGAAAAAGATTGAATTGCTGGAATACAAGCCCCATTGTTTTCTGAGCATCCTCACGTATTTTGGGCATAGTATCCGCGTTTGCAAAAAACACCGGCTCGCCTTCTATAAGGATTTCTCCCGAATTTGCAGTTTCAAGAAAATTAATGCAACGCAGCAGCGTTGTTTTTCCTCCGCCTGACGAGCCGATTATCGAAAGCACCTCGCCCTTTTCAATTTCAAAGCTTACGCCCTTCAAAACATCGGCGGAGCCAAAGGATTTTATTAAGTTTTTAACCTCAAGATATGCCATAATCCCCTCCGTTAAGCTCTGAAATAGTTAAGCTTCTTCTCCGTCTTACCAAATATAATCGTAAGCAGTCCTACGAAAATCAAATAAAAGGCGCCGGCTCCGAATAAGGGCCACAAAAGTCCGTCCAGCATAAATTCCTTCGCCTCAAATATAAGCTCGCATACTCCTATCGTATTGGCAAGTGAGGTATCCTTAATGAGCGTTATTATCTCGTTTGACATAGGGGCGATTATGCGCTTTATAACCTGCAAAAGCACTACTCTGAAGAAAACCTGAGTTTTCGTAAGTGCAAGTACCTGGCCCGCCTCGTATTGCCCCTTTGCTATAGACTGTATTCCTCCTCTGTATATCTCGGAAAAATACGCCGCATAATTTATTACGAAGGCGACAAGCGCCGCTATAAATCTCGTTGAAAAGGTCGTATCAAACCAAATCCAGCCCGTATTGATAGAGGGCCATCTGAACCCGAACAGCATTCCCGGCAGATAAAATATCGCAAATATCTGCAGCATCAAGGGCGTTCCTCTAAGTATCCACACGCATACCTTTGAAAATATACTTAAAGGGGCAAACTTACTCATCGTGCAAAATGATATAAGCAGCCCCAGCGGTAACGCAAAAATCAGCGTGAATATGAAAAGGAACAGTGACGTTACAAATCCGTTTGCGAGCTGAGAACACACAAAAAAGAACTGTTCCATACTGCGCTTTATTCCTTACTTTTTATATCAGCCTTCAAGAGCCTCGGTATTAAGTATTACCTGATACTTTTCGGCAAGAGCTTCCATCGTTCCATCTGCATACTTTGCTTTGAGGAATGCATCAAGCTCAGCCTTCAGGTCGCTGCCCTTTCTGAGTCCTACCGCAAAAACTTCTTCTCCGTATTTTGCTCCGGAAAGAATTTCAAGACCTGCGTAAATGCCTTTGCCGACAACGCTCTCTGCCATAGTCATATCTATTATTGCAACATCGGACGTTCCTGCAAGAACCTCGCTGAGTGCGCCTACCTGGCCATCACTCTTTTCAACGAGCTTCGTTACCTTTATTGTTTCTCTTGCAACATTTTCGCCCGCAGAGGCGTTTTCAACCGCTACAGTAGCGTTCTTTATCGTATCCTTGGTAATGCTGCTTCCCTTTTTAACTACTGCAACCTGAGCGTTTTTAGCATAGGAAACAGAGAAATCTATGCTTTCGCCAAGCTCATCGGAGGCGGTCATACCGTTCCATACGAGGTCTATCTGATTAGCGTCAAGCTCGGCAGTCTTGTTATTCCAGTCAATAATTACAATCTGAACGTTTACGCCGAGGGACTCTGCAAACATCTTTGCAAGTTCAGCGTCAAAGCCGGTCCAGTTACCGTCTTCGTCAAGATAATCCATAGGATCGTAAACGGTTACGCCTACTACGAGCTTTCCGGAATCCTTTACTGCGGAAAGGTCGCTTCCGCAAGAGGTGAGCGCAAAGAGCGCCATAACGAGTGTTAATGCGATTGCTATGATTTTCTTCATTTTTGTCATTCTCCCTATTTACTTTATCGCTTTAGTTTACTAAAGTGACTCTATTATACTATATTTTCTTGTCTTTGTCAATAGCTTTTTCCTTTTTGATGTGTAAATTTACCTATGGTGATTTTTAGCGTCAAAAAAGCGCTCTGTTCCGTTTTTATTTTCGGCCGAGCGCTTTTGTGTTCACCTCAATAAGCGCTACTCTACCTACGCTCGTTTCAAGATATTTCGGCGCTGCCGCCATTGAAAGATTGTATCCCGTTCCGGCGTGAACTATTCCCGCCTCGTCCGGCGCTTCCATTGTCGCATAGAAGCCTTCGTAAGAAAAATCAAGGGCGTGATTGTTTGCAAAGGTAGTAAGCTTGAAGCCTTATGTATTCTTCTTTGAATTATCGCATCTCCTGCTGCTGTGAATTTCATTTGTCTTATTCCTTTGGTTAAAATCAAATAATATCAAAGGTTAATTCGATTGCAATTTCAAGTCCCATGGGTAAGGAATCCTTTTTCAGCCATTCCTCTCCGGTATGGCTTCTGCGCTGACATAAATGCCAAAGCAAACGGCCGGGATTCCGAGAGAAATAGGAATATTGCAGTCGGTTGACGAAGAATAGTGCTTGGAGGTCTTCCCGGTAACTCTTATTACGGCTCCCTCAACGGTATCGCAAAGCTCCTTCGGGTTTTCCGCTATAAATTCCTTGATGCTTTTCTTTTCATTTTTCTGTCTACGTTTTAATTTTTTCAAGCTCGGGGAAAAGATTATACACTCTTATCCCTCTTTTGTTTGCCATACGCACGGTTTGGCCGGTGCCGCTGTTAAGCCCGGATACGTAGGCGATAAGTATATCGGCGCTATCCGCAAGGTATTGATTGCGCTTTGCCATACACCCCTGCACGTATTCCTCAAAAACGTAAATAACCTCGTTTGCCTCTCTGAGTATGTACTCATAAGCCGAGCGCTGATAATGATTCCACTTTATATCCTGCGCTATGCAGGGCAAGGCAAGATGAAGCCTTACGTCAGGGTGTGTCATTCTGAATCGGATTACCTCTCTTGCCGCTACTGTATCGAAGCCGATAGCTCCGCCCGCCATAAATATGCGGCAGCCCTCCGAATATGCAAATTCTATCGCTCTTGCAATTAGCGAGGGAAGCGCCGCTATATGATTGCTTTTTATTTGCCTATGCCCTGTAAAAGAGCAGACCTTTTCCGACATTTTATTCTGCCTTTCCGCTTTATATATATAATTGTACTTACCTTGGTCGTGAAAGTCAATAGAAAAACGGATAAAATATCCGCATTTTACCTTCTTCCGCTTCCAATGCTATATTATTTTGTTTTAAACTGTTGACTTTTTGAAAAATGCGTGATATAATAATGCCGTATAGCACTTTGAACGAGCTTGTTCAAAGAATTTTTTCGGAGGAAATTATGGACGACAGCGCAGACGGGGATTATTGTAATAATTCTACCGTTATCTGTAAAATACATATGAGCTTAGCCGCAATTTGAGGTGCGGTTAGGCTTTTTTGCGTTTTTTCGTTCATACCCCGAAAAACCATCTATACGAATAATAAATTTGAAAGGAAATATCTAGGAATTAGATTATGGATCCCGCCTTACAAACTGCAATTATTATAATTTGCATCATTATGTCGGCTTATTTCTCGGCAACCGAGACGGCATTCTCCACCTTCAACAAAATAAGAGTTAAAAACCTTGCCGAAAAAGGTAACAAAAGAGCCGCTTCGGTAATTAAGCTATCCGATAATTACGATACTCTTATTTCAACCATTCTCGTAGGAAACAACATAGTTAATATCCTCGGCGCTTCAATGGCGACAATGCTATTCGTTACCCTTTTGAAAGACGCTGATATTGCCAGCCTGGTATCAACTATAGTTATGACGGTCGCAGTGCTTATTTTCGGTGAAATCTCACCGAAAACCATAGCAAAAAAGAAGCCAGAAAGCTTTGCAGCCTTTTCTGCTCCCATAATTACCGTTTTCGTTTACACGTTTCTTCCTATCACCTTCCTATTCTCCCACTGGCAAAGGCTTCTCGCTAAGATGTTTAAATCAAGCGAGGAGGCAGGTATGACCGAGGAAGAGCTTATCTCGATTATCGAGGAGGCCGAGGAGGGCGGAGATATAAACAAGGAGGAAAGCACTCTTATTAAGAGTGCTATAGAATTCAACGACCTTGAGGTCGGGGATATTTTAACTCCCAGAATTGATATCACTGCCGTTGCGGCAGATGCCACCAAGGAAGAGATAGCAACGATATTTACCGAGTCAGGATATTCAAGACTCCCGGTTTACGAAGAAAATCTCGACAACGTAGTCGGTATTATATATTACAAGGATTTCTTTACTCTCGCTATGAACGGTGAGGTCAACATTTCCGATATTATAAAGCCGGTTATTTACGTTGCAAAAAATCAGGCTATCAACGACCTGCTTAAAGAGTTGCAGTCAAAGCAATTACACCTTGCGGTAGTTATGGACGAATTCGGCTCTACCGCCGGAATAGTAACTCTTGAGGATATTCTCGAAGAAATTGTCGGCGAAATTTGGGACGAACACGACGAGATAATTGAAGAAATAAAGGAAATTTCCGAAAATGAATATATCGTTTCCGGTATGGCAAGTATTTCAAAGCTTTTTGACCTTTTCGATATAGACACAGAGTGCGAGGCTTCCACAGTTAACGGCTGGGTAATGACTGAGCTTGGGCGTATTCCCGAGGTCAGCGACACCTTTGAAGCCTTGGGCCTGCGAGTTGAAATTCTCGAAATGGACGGCAAGCGTGTTGAGAACCTCAAGGTAGTCGATATACGCACTAATGAAGAGGAAGAAACCGAAAAGTCACTGAAAAAATCCAAGGATAAGGATTCTGAGGACGAGGACGCTGACGAGGAAAAGAAGGAAGACTGATTTTTTCCTTTGCGTTTTTGTATTTATTTTCTTAGATTCTTGATAACACCGCACCCTATTTATCCATTTTTACTATAGACAAAAAGGGACATTTATGCTATAATTTTAAACAATAAAGTTTTCGGAGGTTTTGATTTTATGAAGGCTGTTGTTACCGTTACCGGAAAGGATAAAGTCGGAATTATCGCTATGGCAAGCGCAGAATGCGCTAAATACGGCGCTAATATCGAGGATATCAGCCAGACCGTTCTTGACGAGTATTTCGCTATGATAATGCTAGTTTCTCTTGAAGGACTGAGCGTTGATTTTTCTTCCTTTGCCGATGCTCTTAGTAATGCGGGAAGCGAGGTTGGTGTTGATATCCGAGTAATGCACGAGGATATTTTCAATACTATGCACAGAATCTGATATGCTTAACACACGGGATATTCTTGAAACCATAAAAATGATTAGAGAGGAAAATCTGGATATCAGAACAGTTACAATGGGTATTTCCCTTTTCGACTGTATCTCAGACGACCCCTCAAGACTTGAACAAAAGATATACGACAAGATTACACGTACCGCAAAAAATCTCGTTTCCGTTTGCACCGACCTTGAGCGTACATACGGCATTCCGATAGTCAATAAAAGAATTTCGGTTACGCCTATTTCCTACGTTGGAGCAGGACTTTCTCCCGATGGCTTCGTTCGCCTTGCAAAAACACTCGACAAGGCGGCACGGGAGCTTGGCGTTAACTTTATAGGCGGTTTTTCGGCACACGTTCAAAAGGGCGCTATAAGCGGAGCAAAAAATCTAATAGAATCTATCCCCTATGCGCTTTGCGAAACCGAGAGGGTATGCTCGTCCGTAAACGTTGCCACGACTAAGGCCGGAATAAATATGGACGCAGTTAAGAGAATGGGCGAAATCGTTAAAGAAACCGCTTATCTTTCAAGAGATAACGACTCGATAGGCTGCGCAAAGCTGGTTATTTTTGCAAATATTCCCGAGGACAATCCGTTTATGGCGGGTGCTCTGCACGGAATAGGCGAGCCTGACAGCGTTATTAACGTTGGTGTCAGCGGCCCCGGCGTTGTTGCCGCTGCAATCAAAGAGGCCGGACAGTGCGATTTCTCCGCTCTTGCAGATACTATAAAAAAGATTGCGTTCAAGATTACGAGAGTAGGTCAGCTTATCGCTTCCGAGGCCGCGGCAAAACTAGGCACTCCTTACGGTATCGTAGACCTCTCTCTTGCTCCCACCCCTGCTGCCGGAGATTCGGTTGCCGAAATTCTCGAAAATATGGGACTTGAGGTTACCGGCACACACGGCACTACCGCAGCCCTTGCGCTTCTTAACGATGCCGTCAAAAAGGGCGGTGTTATGGCGTCCAGCCACGTTGGCGGTCTTTCCGGAGCATTTATTCCGGTTTCCGAGGACAGAGGTATGATAGACGCAGTTAAGAGAGGTTCTCTTTCCATAGAAAAGCTTGAGGCTATGACTGCGGTTTGCTCTGTCGGACTTGATATGATAGCTATTCCCGGCGATACCGAGGCTACAACGATTTCCGGCATTATAGCCGATGAAATCTCAATAGGAGTGGTTAACAACAAAACCACCGCCGTAAGAGTTATCCCCGTTTGGGGCAAGGGGGTTGGCGAGATGGCCGAATTCGGCGGACTGCTCGGCTACGCTCCCATTATTCCCCTCAAAAAAGAATCCTGCGCTGATTTCATTAACAGAGGCGGAAGAATTCCCGCACCTATACATTCGCTCAAAAACTAATTTTTCAGATTATCGGCAGCTATGTTTTTTACGGCTGCCGATATTTATTTTTAAAATCTTATATATAGCCGTAAATACGCAGACGGAAAAGGCTATTTTCAGAATAAGCCACACACCTGCCGCCTCCTTTCCGCACATACAAAAAAGCGACCTCGAAACAAAAGCGGATACCAAGGCGCAAAAAAACGGCAAAACAAACGCTTTTAAGAAATTTACCCTAAACGGAATTTTTTTATGAAGTCGGGTTATTGACAGTATAAAATTAAATCCCTCCATAACGACTATTACAACTGCATAACCGCCTATTCCCACTATGGGTATAAGTATCCATACGAGAAGAACCGAAATCAAGGCGTCAGCTATATTAACCCACATCGAATAGACGTGCTCACCTATGCCCTTGAGCATAGAATCTGCCACATGGTCAAGATACATTATGGGTATTACGCAGGACATAAGCGCTATGTAGTGGCCTGCGTAATATGAGTTGTACATTATGTATCCCAGCTCCTCGGCAAAGATATACATAAATACTGCCGATGCGCTTGCATATATCAGTGTCGTTTCAAGCGCTTCTCCCGCCAGTCTTCGCATACGCTCTTCCTCCCCTCTTGCTCTACTCTCAGCAAATTCGGGAACGAGCAGTCCCGCAAACGAGGTGAGAACCGCCATAGGATAGATAAGCATAGGCAGCGCCATTCCGTGCAAAATGCCGTAAGAGGAAAGCGCCTCGCTCACGCTTTCCCCTCTTTTTATAAGCCCTTTTGGAATAAGGCTATGCTCCAGAGTCAGAAGCGCTGAGCGTATATATGCGGAAAAGGCAAGCGGTAACGCCATAGCGGTTATATTTGAAAAGCGTGTCAAGGATTTTTCAGAGCCTCGAGCAAGGCGCCGTTTATCAATGAGATATTCAACAAAAACAACGCAAAATCCAAAAATTTCGGTAAGGGTTATCGAAAGCGTGAGTCCTAGTACGGTATATGCCGCACCCTTATCCCCAAAATGCATAATACACCAAAGAGTCGCTATAATCTTAAACGCCTGACCGAGAACCTGAACGGCGGCGTGTTTTGCTACTCTTTTTACACCAACAAAATAACCGCCGACTACCGAGCTTAACGACAGAGGAATAAGAGAAAACGAAAGCACACGAAGCGGCTCTGCGGAACGAACGTCTCCCAGTACGTAAATCGAAAAATAGTCGGAGAAAAGATACAGAACAATAAATGCAGCTCCGCTGAAAATGAGAGAATAGCAGGCGGCATTTCTCATTATTTTCCGACATTCGCCCTCTCTGCCGTCTCCTATTGCGTCAGCAATCAGCCGGGTAACCGTCAGGCTGATTCCCGAGGTTGCGAAGGTGATAGCAAAGCCGTATATATTCATTATAAGACTAAAGAGCCCTATTCCCTCCGCACCGACAGTTTTAGTGATATAGGAATTAAACGCTATACTTACGCTTCTTATCGCCAGTCCCACAAGCGTGAGCATTATTCCGTTATATATAAATCTCTTTCTTCTGTTCATAAAGTGCTCCCTTTCTCCGTACAGTACAACTCTATGAGTTTTAGCTGACTTTTAGAATATTCGAAAATATACTCTTTAACAATTCGGGAAAACAAAAAAGGGGCTGTCGCATTAAGAATTCAGGAAAATCAAGGCAAAGAGAGAAAAAATATAAAAAACCCGAATTTGTTTTAAGCCTTGACCGACAGGTCAATTCCGTTATACAAATTCGGGTTTTTATATTGCTAGGTAAATATTATCGGAAAATCCGAATAATATTAGCCGTTAACCATCTTCTGAATTTCTTCAGCGAAGTTTTCTTCTCTCTTTTCAAGGCCCTCGCCCTTATCAAAACGAACGTAGCCGGTTACCTTGATGCTGCCGCCAAGCTCTTTTGCGGTTGCCGCAACGTACTTTTCAACGGTGAGAGAATCGTCCTTTACGTAAGCCTGGTGCATAAGGCAGTTGTTCTCATAGAACTTTCCAACCTTACCCTCAACAATCTTTTCAAGAACCTGAGCGGGCTTGTTTGCCATCTTGGGATCCTGCTGCATCTGAGCGATAAGAATTGCCTTCTCCTCCTCGATTACCGAAGCGGGAACAGATGCCTTATCAAGATACTGAACGGGCATAGCCGCCGTCTGAAGCGCTACGTTCTTTGCGCACTCAACGAACTCAGCCTTATCTGCAAGGTCGGTTTCAAAGCTTACGATAACGCCGGTT
>JAZSBB010000070.1:0-4971 GCA_045602185.1 Eubacteriales bacterium | reverse complement strand
TAAGTCTACGTCCTGGGAAAATTTGAACATAGTAGACACGTCCTCGCCCTCGTTGAACCCACCGACACTTGACCTTACGAGCGTTGCGTCCGTAACGGTACTTTCAATAAGCTCGCCGGTAGGGTCTACAGTTTCGGTATTCTCAGCCGAAACGGGTTCGGTTTTCTGCTCCGCTTCGTTTTTCGGGGCAGGCTGTCCTTTCATACGGTAGGTTTGACTTGCGTCAGTAAATTTCGGCACGTACGTAGTCCATATTTTCGGCTCGTCAGAGGCAGCTTTTGCGGAAGGCTTCGCTTCTTCTTTTGTCTCGGCGCATTCGCTTTCAGTCTGCGAGGCGGTCGGCTCCGAAGGAGCTTCCATGATTTCCTCTTCCTCGAAAACCAGCGCCGGAGTCACGCCGTCTTCCTCAAAAAATTCAAGACGGACGTTATCGGAGGATACTGAGCCGGATTTTAAGGCTTCGTTTACTCCGCTGACTATTTCATCTATAGAATTTTTGTTATCTGCCAATTTATAAACCTCCCAAGTCTCTCTGCCTTGCAACCTCGGTGAAAATTACGGCTGCCGCACAGGATACGTTCATAGAATTAACCTTGCCGTGAAGCTTTATGGAAAGAGTAAAGTCGCATTTTTCTTTTACAAGCCTCGAAATTCCATAGCCCTCGCTGCCTAAGACTACGGCTACGCTGCCCGACAAATCTGAGGCGTAGTATTCCTCGCCGCCCATATCAGCGGCGTATATCCACATTCCCCTATCCTTCAGCTCGTCTATCGTAGAGGCGATATTCGTGACTCTCGCCACACGCATATATTCAAGCGCACCCGCAGATGCCTTCGCTACCGTTGGAGTAAGTCCAACGGCTCTGCGCTTCGGAATTATTATACCGTGGACACCTGCGCATTCGGCGCTTCTGATTATTGCTCCGAGATTATGAGGGTCCTCTACTCCGTCAAGAACTGCGATAAAAGGCTTTTGCCCCAGCGACCTTGCATATTCGAAGATATCGTCAACGCTGGAGTAGTTATGCTCCGCCGCAATAGCGACAATTCCCTGGTGGCGAGCGCCGCCCGTCATACTGTCAAGACGGAATTTATCGACCTCTATTATCGGTATTTTCTTCTCAGCTGCTATTGATATAAGCTGAGTTATGGAGCCCTCTCGCTCACCCTTCTGAACGAAAATCTTATCAACGTCACGCTCACAAAGCAAAAGCTCTCTTGCAGCATTTCTGCCGATTACCATACATTCATTGGCTATTTCAGGCCTTTTTTCGCTGCGCTCTGCTTTCGATTTGCTCTTTTTCCTGTCGTAGTTTTTTTCCATATCGTCCTCTAGAAAATAGTTCTTATAGTTTCACAGACTAATTATAACACATAAATTTAACTTTGTACAGAGTTATTTAAAATTTTAAGACAATTTTTTTGCCGCATATTTTTACAAAAGCTTACTTAGGCGATACCAAAAATTGCAACGTACGATTTAAAAAAGACGCAAAAAAGGACGGGAAATCCTTGCATTTCTCGTCCTTTTTCGTTCGCTGCACACTCACGCAGCTATCAGGCGTAGGTAATTATTCCTGCTCTGCTTTTTTAGCTGCGAAGCACTCGCTGCAATAAACAGGCTTACCCTCGGTGGGCATGAAGGGCACCTGGCAATCCTTGCCGCATTCTACGCATACTGCTGCGAACATTTCTCTCGCACCCTTCAGCGCATTCTTTCTTGCGACACGGCAATCCTTGCATCTGGAGGGCTCGTTTTCAAAGCCTCTTGATGCATAGAATTCCTGCTCGCCTGCGGTGAACACGAAATCATTGCCACAATCTTTGCACTTCAATGTCTTGTCCTGGTACATGGTTTCTCTCTTCCTCACTTAAATAAGTATAAATATTTTGCCCTAGACGGATTTCAACCGACGCCTTTGTAAACAACGCTCTCCCTTAAGCTACTCGGGCATATAAACTGATTAAATATCGGAAAATTTATCGCTTTCCTCTCTTAAACGCTTAAAGCATCTCGCTTTAGCGTTATCTATGGACTTTGCGGTTTTTCCAAGCTTTTCTGCGATTTTCGCCGTTGTAAGCCCCTGCAAATACAAAACAAAAACCTCGTACTCATACTCGGAAAGAATATTTCTAACCTTTTTCAAGGTGTCGGACATCGCCTCACGGCTTACCAGCTCACCTTCGATATCACTGAAAACCACAAGCAGATTCACGTCAACGTCCGAAATTAGCTCCTCCCTGCGATTTTCCCTTCCCGCAAGGTCGCAAAGCCTTCTGTAAACGCATATTCTGGCGTAAAGTCCAAAGGTTACGTCAGTGCGGCTGACGTCATAGGTCGATACCGCCCGAAAAAAAGCTACGCAAGCCTCCGAAAAGGCTTCGTCTGCTCTTAAACCGGCAAACCCAGATATAACCTTACGCATCATCGGCGTATATCTTTTTACAAGCTCCGTAAACGCCGAATCGCTGCCGCTGCGAACCTCTAATATAAGCCCCGACAGCTCACCGTCACGCACATTATCCATAAGTTTGCACCTTCGCATAAATTCATTATAACTATTAATTAAATCTTTGTCAAGACTTTTGTCAAAAAAAAGTTGCTTTTTTTCTTAGTTTTGTACAATTTTCCCTTTTTGTTTCGTGGAATTTTTGTTGAAATATCCAAAATATGACATTTTTCACGATATAAACTCTAGTCTGCCAGTCAAGGAAAATAGAATGCCTCTGTACACAGCGTCCGGACGGGAGGTGAAGGTTGACCTTATTTTTTCGGCTTCATTCCTCGATGAAACCGTAACCTCTGTATTGAGAAGCTCCCCTCCGTCATCGGATATTTTCATTTTCACACGGTACTTTCCCGACTCGGTTTCGGTTATTGAGGATTCTATTCGGGCGCCCCTTCTTGCAAGTGACATATACTTTATGGCGCTTTTCACGCTTTTTTCTCTCAACTCGGAATCGATACTGTCAATAAGCTCGCCGGCAACCATTCTTCCGCTGTCAGATATCATATAATACTTTTCGCCGTCTATTTCGTCATACCATATATGCTCAAGGTCCGAAAGCTCGGCAAGCGAAGCGTCATAGTCAAACACGATTTCCTCTGTGTTTTCGGAAATTATATTGATAAGTGTCGTTCTGTCTATAGGATATCTTATCTGCTCCAAAAGGAACAGAAGAAAAACCTTAAGGTCGGTTGTACTTTTCAGAGCAAATTTTTTCTTCTTCATATTTTTTCCTTGTCTACAAATCAAATTCCGCAGGGTGCGGTGGGTTTTTCCCTATCGCTGCCCTGCGGGAAAACGAAGATTATTCCTCTGTTTCAGGCTCCTCGTTATTATTGTCTTCCTCTTCGGGAAGATAGTCGTGATAATTGTCGAGTTCAGCTTCCGTAAGGATAAAGTTACCGAAGCCGTCAACCTCAACGTCCGAAAGCTCCTCGCTTACGAATGCGTAATTTACGTTGAACATAATGGGAATAATGGGCGCTTCGCTGACGAGAAGCTTTTCTGCCTGACGGAGCTTTTCTGCTCTTACGTTTTCGTCAGCGGCTCCGTATGCATCGCTGATAAGCTTATCGTAGTCAGCATTAGTCCAGCCGGATATATTCTCATTATAAGTAGTTTTATTGTCCTTGAAGCTTGCGCCGTTACCGTTAAGATTTGAGGTGAACGCACAGAGTCCTACGAAGGCATCGGTAGAATAGGTCTGCCAGTCAACTGCGATAACGTCAAACTTGGGCTTTGCGCCGTCAGCAGCGCCGTTTACGTAGTACTGAACGGTGGAGTCGTATATGGTTACCTGAGAGTCGGTTGCCTTATCCATAATGGTGCTTCTCGTGGAATCAACCTTTTTAAGCGATACGGTGAAGCCGAGCTCCTCCCAGCTTGCCTTAACGAGCTCTGCTATCTTCACGCTCTCGGCATCGTCATTGATTGTAAGAGTAAACGATTTTTTGACACCCTTAAAGTCAACCTCTTTAATAAGGTCTTTCGCCTTTGACATCTGAGCGTCTGCTTCGATAAGCGCCTGAACGTTCTTTTTGTCATATATATTGGAGGAGGATACGGAAGAAAGGAAGCCGGTTGCCGCCTTGCCAAAGGTTACTTCGCTTATTATCGCAGCACGGTCAATAGCAAGTGAAAGCGCCTGTCTTACCTCTTTCTTTGAAAAAAGAGGGTTGGTGGTATCGAATACGTAAGCGTAGGTGGACGCAAGGTCTGCGGTCATTGCATTGTTCTTATTAGCCTTTCTATCCTCAAGGGTAGCCTCAGAGAGATAGAAAATCACTTTATTCTCAATGTCCTTGTAAGAGAAAACCTGCTCGTCATCGTCAAACATAAACGTGGTATAAAGCTGATACGGAGTTACCTCGTTATCGTAATCCTCGGCAGTAACGAGCTGATGATATCCAACGTTACGCTCAATAGTAAGCTCACCAAGGTCGTAATCAAGAATTTTTACCTTGAACGGTCCGTTGGTTACTATGTTATTCGAGCTTTTCGACCAGTGCGCCGGAGCAAGATTAACTACATCCTCTCTTACGGGAGACGTAGCTACCGAAGCAAGATTTTTAAGAAGCTGCTCGTAGTCTGCGCCCTCTCTGTAGGTTATAATGAGCTCGTAAAGGTTTGCAACTACGCCAAGCTCGTAGATTGATTTTTCGCCTTTCTTGATTTCCGCCGCATTCTCTATATCGTAGAAAAGAGTCGCTGCGGGATTTGCCGCCGTAGGATCGAGTATAGCGTTACGCCAAGCGTACACGAAATCGTCAGCCTTCACTCTCGCTCCGTCCGACCAGTAGGAATCCTTCAGCTCTATCGTGATTTTGCGCTCGTCCTCGTCAACATCGTAATCTTCGGCTGCCGCACACACGAGGTCTCCGTCCTCATCAAGCGCAAAAAGCGGCTCGTAAAGAAGGCTCATAAGCTGTGCCGCATTATCACTTACGTAATAATCCGTGGGGTC